>JACCZO010000029.1 GCA_013695925.1 Chthoniobacterales bacterium | reverse complement strand
GGAGCATCCTGCTTTTGCTCGTCGTCGCACTCGTCTTCATCGCGGCCAATCTCGCCCTCGGCATTACCTTTTCGACGATCGCAAAGAACCAGCTCCAGGCGATGCAGATGACCTTCTTCGTCTTCCTTCCCTCGATTTTGCTCTCCGGCTTCATGTTCCCTTTCCGGGGGATGCCGCACTGGGCGCAGATTATCGGAGAAGTTTTCCCGCTGACCCATTTCCTGCGCATCGTGCGCGGGATTTTGTTGAAAGGAAACACCCTCAGCGAGATCTCGCTCCAACTCGGGTGGATCGCGCTCTTCGCTCTCGTCGCCCTCACCATCGGGGTGAAACGCTATCGCCAGACCCTTGATTAGCGATCTGCTCTTGCCCCGGCGGCGGTCGAAGTCATAACTGTGGGCGTGGACCTCAACCCCGCCCTCAAGAAACACTTCGGCTACGACGCCTTTCGCCCGTTGCAGGAAAAGATCGTGCGCGACGCACTGGCGGGGCGCGATGTCTTTGCCCTCATGCCGACCGGGGGCGGGAAGTCGCTCTGCTTTCAGCTCCCGGCCCTGCTCCAGCCGGGACTAACGATCGTCATTTCGCCCCTCATCTCGCTGATGAAAGACCAGGTCGACGCGCTCCAGGCGAGCGGGGTGGCGGCGACATTTTTGAATTCCACCCTCGACGGAACGGAAGCACGAGCCCGCTTGCGCGGTCTTTACAACGGCGAGTTTCGCCTCCTCTATGTCGCGCCCGAACGGCTCCTGCTTGAGTCGTTCATCGAGAAGGTGCGGGAATGGAACGTCGCTTTGGTCGCGATCGATGAAGCCCATTGCATCAGCGAATGGGGCCACGATTTCCGGCCGGAATATCGCGCCCTCGCCAGGTTGCGCGAGATTCTGCCTGACGTTCCCATCATGGCGCTGACCGCGACCGCGACGGAGCGGGTGCGCGGCGACATTCTCGAGCAACTGCAACTGCGCGCGCCGCGCTGTTATGTCGCCAGTTTCGACCGTCCCAACCTGACCTACAAAGTCCTCCCCAAAGCGTCGCCCTACGAGCAACTACTCGAGCTGCTCCAGACCCGGCCTAACGATAGCGGGATCGTGTATTGTGCGAGTCGCAAAACGGCCGACTCGGTGGCGGCGAAACTGAATGGGGATCGCATTCCCGCCCGGCCCTACCATGCCGGGCTGGAAGCGAAGGAGCGCGCGCAAAATCAGGAAATGTTTCTGCGCGATGACGTGCGGGTGGTGAGCGCCACGATCGCTTTCGGAATGGGAATCAACAAACCGAACGTCCGCTTCGTCGTGCACTACGACCTGCCGAAGAATATTGAGAGCTATTACCAGGAGACCGGGCGGGCCGGACGCGATGGCCTGCCGAGCGAGTGCGTCCTTCTTTTCAGCGCGGGCGACGTGGTCAAGCAGACCCATTTCATCGACGAGAAAAGCGAAAGCGAAGCGCGCATCGCGCGGGAGCAGTTGCGCCAGATGGTGCATTACGCGGAGGCGCGCGAATGCCGCCGCACCACCCTTTTGCGATATTTCGGGGAGGAACGGCCTAACGAGCCTTGCAACGGCTGCGACAACTGCCTGAACCCGCCCGAGACTTTCGACGGCACGGTGGCGGCGCAGAAGTTTCTTTCCTGTGTCCTGCGGGTGCAGCAGAAGAGCGGGTTTGCCTTCGGCCTCAACCACATCGTCGAGGTGCTCTGCGGCGCCGATACCGGGCCGATCCGGCAACGCGGGCATAACGAACTCTCGACTTACGGGATCGGGACGGAATTAAGCCGGGCGGCCTGGCAGGCGATTGGGCGCGAACTGCTGCGCCTTGGTTTGCTCGAGGTGGCGCCGGGAAAATTCGCCACCGTCCAGGTCACGAAAGCGGGCCGCGACGCGATCCGTTCCCGCACCCCGATTACCCTCACGAAGCAGGTCGAAAAGCCGGAGTCGAAAGTAAAACAGCGCGCCGGTGCGATTGAATGCGACGAAGCGCTCTTCGAAAAATTGCGCAACGTCCGCCGCACCCTGGCCGACGCGCGCAACGTCCCCGCCTACGTCATTTTCTCGGATGTGGCCCTGCGCGAGATGGCGCGCTCCTACCCGACGACCCCGGCAGAGTTTCGCCGTATTCCCGGCGTGGGCGAACAGAAGTTGAAGGATTTCGCGGAGCCGTTTCTGACCGCGATTGGCGCTTACCTGGAAGAGAATCCGCGCCAATCGTTCGATCGGCCTAACGAACTGCGTGGCCGCCGGGTTTCTCTGAACGAGAGCGAGGCGGAAACCTTGCGCCGTTTTCAAGCCGGTGAAGCGATCGACCAGATCGCGCGCGGGCGCGGGTTTGTGCGTGGCACGATCCTGGGTCATCTCGCCCTGGCGATCGAAGGAGGGGCCGCCCTAACGAGCGAGCAATTCTTCACGCCGACCCAGGAGAGAGAAATCGCCGCGGTGATCGGACGCACCGGGGAGCGCAATCTGACCGGCTTGCGCGACGATCTTGGGGGGAAATTCGAAGTCGGGGAGCTGCGTATTTTCCGTGCGCTGGCAGCGCGGCGGAAAGTGGATCGCCCGGCCAAGGACGAGCCTCGCTTCGACCGCTCCGCGAAAGATTGATAATAGTTCTCGCTTTCTGCCGGCGAACTCTCTATCCCTCACTCAACCATGAATAGGAGCATCTTTTACATCATCGGCGTCATCGTCGTTATCATCATCGTCCTCAAACTTCTCGGGCTTTTTTAGCCGGTCCTTTTCTCCGCCGGGCAGGGCCATGAAGCCATCATGCCCCGGACCGGCGGCAGCGTCGGCGATTCCCAATCCGGCGGGCTGTGTTAGCATGGCCCGATGTTTGGCGCCCATTTATCCTCACGCCGATTCGCTTATGCGCTGGCGATCATCGTGGTGGGGGGTGCAATCCTGCTCCAGCTGGTGTTGGGCGCCCTCGTGGGCGCGAACCTCGCCTTCGTTTTTCTTTTTGGCGCCGTCCTGGTGGCCGCCTGGTTCGGCGGCCTCGGTCCCGGTATTTGCGCGACCGGGCTAAGCGTTGCGGTCCTCTCCTTCTTCGGGTGGAAGGCGGGCGCTCCCGTCGATTCCGATTTTTACATTCGGCTTGCTGGCTTTCTCGTGGAATCGCTCACTGTCAGTTTCCTCTGCGGCCGGCTGCAGGGGCGGGGACAAAAGCTGGCCGAGAGCCTGGCGCACGAAGAACAGAGCGCCGTTTCGTTCGAGGAACGAGTCCGCCTGACGAGGCTGGAAGCCGAAATCGGAGTCGTTCTGATGGAAGCGAAATCAGGCGAACACATCCTGCACGGTTGTGTCGAGGCGCTCGTCCGGCATGCGGACGCGGCGTTCGCCCGCATCTGGACATACAACGAAGCCGAACAAATGCTCGAGCTGCAGGTGAGCGCGGGCCTTTACACCCACATCGACGGACCGCACGGCCGGGTGCCGCTAGGCCAGTTCAAGATCGGCTTGATCGCCTCGGAACGGAAACCGCACCTGACCAATCAGGTGATCGGCGATCCGCGGGTGAACAATCAGGAATGGGCGCGCCAGGAGAAAATGGTGGCGTTTGCCGGCTACCCGCTCCTCGTTGGCGACCGGCTCTACGGCGTGCTGGCGATGTTTTCGCGATCGAAGCTCTCCGAAACCACTCTCGGCGCGCTCGCCCTGGTCGCGCAGGCAATCGCGCTCAGCCTGCAACGGCGCCAGGCCGATTCCGAGCGAGCGCGCCTTTTGCAGGAAGCGGAAAATGCGCGTGAAACGGCCGAGGTGGCTAACCGCGCCAAGGATGAGTTCATCGCGACCGTCTCGCACGAGTTGCGCACGCCCTTGAACGCGATCCTCGGCTGGGCACGCCTTCTTGAGTCGGGCGACCTCACGAAGCACGAAATCTCCGAGGCGGCCGTGGTCATCGAGCGCAACGCACGGGCCCAATCGCAGTTGATCGAGGACCTGCTCGATGTCTCCCGCATCGTCGCCGGGAAATTGCGCCTTGATCTGCGCACGATCGATCTGCCGGAGGTGGTGCGCGCCGCGGTCGCGGTCATCGAGCCGATAGCGGCGGCGAAATCGATCAAACTCGATTGCGTGCTCGATCCCGGCGCCGGGCCGATCTCGGGTGACGCTGAGCGTTTGCAGCAGATCGTGTGGAATCTGGTTTCCAATGCAGTCAAGTTCACCTTCAAAGGCGGCCGGGTGCAGGTGGGATTAAAGCGGGAAAATTCGCACGTTGAATTGACCGTGAGCGACAACGGAATGGGCATCCCGAAGGAATTTCTGCCCCACATTTTCGAACGCTTCACCCAAGCTGACACGACCAGCACGCGTTCGCATACCGGGCTCGGCCTCGGGCTTGGGATTACCCGGCACCTGGTTGAATTGCACGGGGGTGCGATTCACGCCTACAGCGACGGACCCGACACCGGCGCGACCTTCTCGGTCCATCTGCCGGTGCTGATTCTGCACCAACGGAGCGAGCTCTCCGGTGCGCATCCTAACGTGCCCGAGACTGCGCCCTTCGATTTCTGCTCCGAACTGGAAGGGGTGCGGATCGTGGCGGTGGACGACGATGCCGATGCGCGGCGGCTCTTGCAGACCGTCCTGACGCGCTGCCACGCGAAGGTCACCGTCGTCGCGACCGCGGCGGAAGCGTTGGCGGCGGTGCGAAAGGAGCGGCCCGATGTGCTCCTGAGCGACATCGAGATGCCTAACGAGAATGGTTATGATCTCCTCCGCCAGGTGCGCGCGTTGCCGGCGGAAGAAGGCGGAAACACCCCCGCCGCTGCGCTCACCGCTTACGCCCGGGTGGCCGACCGGACGCGCGCGCTCCGGGCCGGTTTCCAGTTGCACGTGCCGAAACCAGTCGAACCCAGCGAGCTGATTGCGGTCATCGCGAACCTAGCCCGCCGCGGCTAGAAAAAAGTGTAGTTCAGCAGGCCTCAAGCCTAACGAATAAGCGTTCTCATTTTCTGTTGCGGGCGGTCGCGCCTGCGCATCCCGGCGAAGAAGTGGTCAATTTCATTTCCTGTCGCGATGGGGCGGGGCCAAACTCGCTGCGGCCGCTGTGTGGGACCTCTGAATCGCCGGCAGCCGGGTCGGCGGCCCCTTAATTCGAACGACGGCACGACTGCTCCCGTCGCTGGCAGAGCCTTATTCCTGCCTGCATTCCGTAGGCGCGGCTGCGGGAGCGCGAGCGATTGAGAAGCAGCATGTTCTTCGATGGCTGGTTTCCGCTTCTCAAGACCCTCATCTCCGGCGTCGTTGCCTACGTCCTGCTGATTCTCCTGCTGCGCATCTGCGGGAAGCGCACTCTCTCGAAATGGAACGCCTTCGACTACGTAGTCACGATCGCCCTCGGCTCCACCCTCGCTACGATTCTGCTCTCGAAAGAAATCACCATTGTGCAGGGCGTGACCGGCCTGGTGGTCCTGGTGCTGCTGCAGTTTGTGGTTACCTGGCTATCGGTCCGGTCGCAGGGTTTCTCGGGTCTGGTGAAAGCCAAACCGACTTTGCTCTTCTGGCACGGAGAGTTCCAAAGCGACGCGCTCCGCCGCACGCGAGTGACAGACCAGGAAGTGCGCGCCGCACTCCGCAACCAGGGCTTTGCCTACCTCAGTCAGGCCAAGGCCGTCGTCCTCGAAACCGACGGAAGCTTCAGCGTCATCGGGGAAACAGACGAGAGTGGTCGGTCCACTTTGACGGATGTGCAGGGTTTCGAGGAATAGCGCCCTCCCTGACGACCGCCCGAACGTGAGCGCGCCCGATTTCCGCCAACTGGCCCAAAACCAAAGTGGCCGGCTCGACCAAAAGAATGCGGCCGGTGCTGAGTGAGAAGAAAGAATCTCGTTAGGGCACGATTCTTTTTAGACCGGGACGCAAAAAAGCCGCGGGTTAAAAAACATGAATTCAAAAACCAACCCGCTCTGCCAGGAGACGTTGGCTAAACTCGTCGCCGCGAGTGAACCACCCTTCGTTAGGCTGATATCCCGGCAATCAGAAAGTGGGAGGTCCTTCGCCTAACGATCCTCCTCGGTGAGCGCCTTTTGCGCCTGCAGATACATCGTCTCAATGTCGCTCTTGTCGCGCTCGTTCTTCGCTTCACGCAGGCCGTCTTCGCGGATGGCGGCGGCGTGATCGATCAGCACCTGCCGGTCTTCCGTCCGCTCCAATTCCAGCGCGACTCGCGCGATCATATCGAGCAGACGGATCACGACCCCGACGCTGGCGCAGCCGTATTGACGGATCTGGTTGAGGGCGGCGGCGGCGATACCGGAATAATCGATGACGTCGGTAACCAGACGCAGATGGCGTTCCCCGTCGTAGTGCAGGGCCGACGGGATCTGGCGCCGGCCCACGCTAATCAGAGCCACGCCGAGCCACTCGATGCAACTCATCGCGGTAAAGGGATCGTTGATCCCCGGCGACAAAGCACGCACCGCCACCTCGACCAGTTGATCGATGGCGTATTCGATGTCCTGGTTCGGCGTCCGATGCGATCCGAAAAAGAAGGCATCGAAACACTTCTTCTCGAATTCTTCGGTGAGCTTGTCCGCGGGCCAGACCAGCGCCAGCGCCGTCTCCTCGGCCACGAAATCACCCGATCGCCGGCATAACCGGAGGACTACCTCTTCGCGGGTCGCAAGCTCCAGCAGGCGCTCTTTATCAATCGCCTGAATAAAGCCGCTATTTTTTGACTCAAGTGGCTGCGCTTCCTCGGCGAAGCCGGCGGGGAGCTGACTTTCGATATCGCTTTTTCTTTCGCGGCGGCCCTCCTCCAGTTTGTCTGGATAAAGCCGCTCGATACGCAGCTGCAACTCGTCCGCGACCCGGCCGATGAGGTTCTCGGCCAGAATCGAGTGTGGCACATGATGAATGAAGAAGATGAGAAAGCCGACCGAAGCGACGGCGAAGAGAATGCCGGAGGTCACGGAAAGGAAGGGGACGAAGCTGTTCGCATCGGTCCCACGAATCGTGCGCAGAATGAGCAGGCTGTAGAGAAAAGTAGCGACGAAAACCCCGAGGACGAACTGGGTCGCGCGATCGTTCATGAAGTTGCGCAGGAGCCGGGGGCCGAACTGCGAGGAAGCGAGCGAGAGAGTCACGATCGTGATGGAAAAAACGACCCCGGCCACCGTGATGGTGGAGCCGGCGATGGTGGAGAGAACGCTCCGCGCGCCTTCGGGTCCGCCGGCCCAGATCCAGCCCGCCGCCCGAGCCCATTTCGCGTTTATGAGGGTATCGATATGGACGGTGAGAAAGGAAAGGCCGGTGGCGAGAAACGACATGACGGTCGGGATAAACCAGTAACTGCTGGAGAGCCGTTCCCACTGCGTGCTAAGGAAAGTTTTCACAGATCTATGGTAGACGCGTCGCTCGGTAAGCGCGGGGATAAAGTGATAAGGCGGGAGTCGTTAGGCAAAATCACGTCGAGACCCGCGCTTCGCAGAGGGAAGCGCCTAAAGATCGCCGCTAGGCCAAGCGGCGGAAGATGAAGAGGTGATTATTAAAAGGCGTCCGGCCCCACAGCGGCGCGACGGTGCGAGAGAATTTGTCCTCGTCGAAAGCGGCAAAGATTTCTTCGCGCGTCGGGAAATGAAGAGCCACTTTCAGGTTCCAAGTCGTGCCCTGGGCGAAACGCTCGGCCAGATTCGTGAGCCAAAAGCGCGCGCTCCGGTCGCGCGGGCAGTCACGAATGGCCAGGGTGCCGCCGGGCGCGACGCGCTCCGCCAGCCGACCGAGGAGGCTCGTCTGTTCCTGCGGCGGAAGATAATGCAGGAGATCGAAGAGGACGATGTTACCGCGCGCTGCGAGCGGCCCGTTCACATCACCTGCGCTGAACTCGAGGTCGCGATAAGCGCCGCGCGCGACCGCGCGGGCCCGATCGATCTTCCGCCCGTCGCGGTCGAGCCCGCTGATCAGCGGACGGAAGTTTCGCTCGCGCAAATAAAAGGCGAGGAGCCCGACGCCGCAGCCGAGATCGACCAGCGGTTGGTCCGACCCCCTGAAAAGTTCGTAGGCCGCGGGGAAAATCGGATCGCTGCGCAATTTCCGGCCGGCGTAGATGCGCAGCCAGCGTTCGCCAAAACGGGCCGCGACCCGGGCGCAGGCATCTTCATGGTCGGCGGCAGCCGATCCATTTTTCATTGCGTGGCTCTCCTGCACAGACAAAATGATTATTCCCATGAGCGACCTTTTTTCCCAATACAAGGTCGACAATTTTTTCGACGAGATGTTTGCGGCGCCGGACGTGGCGCGACCTCACTACAGCAGGTTGCTCGCGACCTTCAAGGAAATGGGATCGGCCGACTTCGAAAGAAAACGCGACCTGGCGGCGGCCAGTTTCCTGAGCCAGGGCGTCACCTTTACGGTCTACAACGACGACCAGGGAACGGAACGGATTTTTCCCTTCGACCTCATCCCGCGCATCATCCCGGCCAGCGAATGGGACCTGGTCGAGCGCGGCCTGACCCAGCGCATCACCGCGCTCAATCTTTTCCTGCACGATATTTACCACGCGCAAAGCATCCTGCGCGACGGCGTCATCCCGAAAGAGATCGTCTGGGAAGCGGTCCATTTCCGGCCCGAGTTCATGAACTTCGATGTTCCCCGGAATATTTATATCCACATCTGCGGGACCGATCTGATCCGTGATCGTTCCGGCAACTATCTGGTGCTCGAGGACAACGCGCGCTGCCCATCCGGCGTCTCCTATGTGCTGGAGAACCGGCAGACGATGAAGCGGATTTTCCCGACACTGTTTTCCGAATACCGGGTGCGGCCAGTGGAGGATTACAGCCAGAATTTGCTCAATGCCCTGCGCTACATTGCGCCGACCGGCGCGGAGGAACCGACCGTCGTCCTGCTCACGCCCGGGATCTATAACTCGGCCTATTACGAGCACTCGTTCCTCGCCCGCTCGATGGGAATCGAGATCGTCGAAGGCCGCGATCTGATCGTGCAGGGCGGCTGCGTTCACATGCGGACCACCAAGGGACTGAAACGCGTCGACGTCATCTACCGCCGGATCAACGACGACTTTCTCGATCCGCGCGTTTTCCGGAAAGATTCCGAGCTCGGGGTGCCCGGGCTGGTCGAAGCATACCGGTGCGGCTGCGTCAGCCTCGCCAACTCGATCGGCACCGGGGTGGCGGACGACAAGGTCATCTACCATTTTGTTCCGAAGATGATCCGTTATTATCTCGACCAGGACCCGATCCTGGAAAATGTCCCGACTTACCTGCCTTCCCAGCCTAACGACTTGAAACATATCCTTGAGCACCTGCCTGAGCTGGTCGTGAAATCGGCCAACGAGAGCGGCGGCTACGGAATGTTGATCGGCTCGCAGTCGAGCGCGGCGGAGCGGGAGGAATTTGCCGGCAAGATCCGCCAAGATCCGCGCAATTACATTGCGCAACCGATCGTGGCGCTGTCCCGCTCGCCTTCCTTCTGCGAGGAATCGATGCAGGGGCGGCATGTCGATTTAAGGCCCTACATTCTCTATGGAGAAAAGGTCACCATTATTCCTGGCGGCCTAACGAGAGTAGCGTTGCGGGCCGGCTCGCTCGTGGTCAATTCTTCACAGGGCGGTGGCAGCAAGGACACCTGGGTGGTGGATGATGAAGAAATCGAGGAGGCACTCGAAAGCTTTCTTCAGTCGCAATCGCAATCGCAATCGCAGTCAACTACCTAAGCTAAGCTGTTGTTATGCTAAGTCGTGTCGCCGATTCCCTTTACTGGATGAGCCGCTACATCGAGCGGGCGGAGAACGACGCCCGCATTCTCGACGTGAATCTGCAATTGCTCCTCGATCTCGGAGGCGAAGCCGATGCCATGCAGCATTGGGCGCCGGTCATCGCCACGCTCGAGGAAACCGACCTCTTCGATTCGCTTTACGGCGCGGCCGACGAACACTCCGTGACCGACTTTCTGACCCTGCAGAAGAAGAATCCGAACTCGATTTTGTCCTGTCTCACCCTCGCGCGGGAAAACGCGCGCACGACCCGGGAACAGATCTCGAGTGAAATGTGGGAGCAGATCAACCGGCTCTATCTTTTCCTGGAGAGCGAGGAGGCGAAACAGCTGCTCAACTCGAGTCCGCACGAGTTTTTTATGCGGGTGATCTTTGGGTCGCACCTTTTCCAAGGGGTCACGGACGCGACCATGACGCACGGGGAAGGCTGGGATTTCATCCGCATCGGCCGGCTCCTGGAGCGGGCGGATTCCACCTCGCGCATTCTCGATGTAAAATACCACATCCTGCTTCCCTCGGGAGAGAACGTGGGCGGCAACGTCGATACCATTCAGTGGATGGCGGTGCTCAAATCGGTCAGCGCGCTGGAGGCTTACTGCAAGCTTTACGTCGGCCAGGTAGCCCCCTGGAAGGTGGCGGAATTTCTCATCACGCATCGGGAATTTCCGCGCTCCATCCGCTATTGCGTCGATTCTCTGGACGGGGCGCTCCACCGCATTTCCGGGATAGATGAAAGTCGCTACGGGAACGAGGCGGAGCGGCTCTCCGGGCGACTGCGTTCCGATGTCGATTTCGTGACCATCGGCGAAATCTTCGAGTTTGGTCTGCACGAATATCTGACTGAGATCCAGGAGCGCCTGGTCGAAGTGAGCAACGCGATGTATGCAACCTACTGCGCCAGCCTGAGCGCGGCCTGATTCGGCAGTCCCGGGCCGTCCGGGAGGGATTTTTAGCGCCGCCGCCGACCGAAAGAATAGCCGCGATGTGTCCGTCCCCCACCGATGGCGCGTTTCCCGCCGGCCGATTCGGGTTCAAAGAGCACGGTGTAGATGTAGGGAAAATTCTCGATCTTCAGACGCGGGATTTTTTGCCCGATGAAACGCTCGATCGCCTGCAAAGCGGGCAGTTCCTCGCCGTTCATGAGCGTAAACGCGTCGCCCACTTTTTGCGCCCGGCCGGTCCGGCCGATGCGGTGGACGTAATCTTCCGGATGCTCCGGGACATCGTAATTGATGACGTGACTCACGCCCGCAATGTCGATCCCGCGGGCCGCGATATCGGTCGCGACCATTACTTCGTACTTGCCGCTTTTAAAACCCTCCAATGCCTCGACCCGCTCCCGTTGTGTCCGGTTGGAATGGAGGACGGCGACCGAATGACGGGCCGTCTTGAGCTGATGCGCGATGCGGTCGGCGCCGTGTTTCGTCCGGGAAAAAATAAGCGCGCTGTCGAAGTTGGTCCGTTCGAGGAGCGCCATAAGGAGATCAAATTTCTGCTCGGCCGCGACCGGATAAACGGCGTGGGTCACCGTCTCGGCCGGTGAACGGCGCGCGCCGATCTCGACCAGTTCCGGTTCGCGCAAAACCCAGGCTGCGAGGCGCTCGATTTCCGGCGGCAAAGTGGCGGAAAAAAGGAGGGTCTGACGATCGGTCGGAATCTGTTCGACGATCCGCCTGACATCGGGAAGGAAGCCCATGTCGAGCATGCGATCGACTTCGTCGAGCACGAGGACGTTGATGTCCCGAAAATTTATCGCGCGTTGCTCGAGGAGGTCGAGTAAACGACCCGGCGTGGCGCAGACGATGTCGGTCCCGGCGGCGGCTTCTTCCTTCTGTTTTCCGTAACCGACGCCGCCATGCACAACCGAGACCCGCAGGTCGGTAAAACGCCCGTAATCGCGAAAGGCGGTCTCGACCTGGGCCGCGAGTTCGCGCGTCGGCTCGAGCACGAGACAACGAAAAGCGCCGTGCTCGGCGAGCAGGGTCATGATCGGCAGCGCGAAGGCAGCCGTTTTGCCGGTGCCGGTTTGCGCGGTCCCGATGAGATCTTTGCCCGATAAAATGATTGGAAATGCGCGGAGCTGGATCGGCGTCGGCTCGGAAAAGCCCATCGCCTGTGTACCCCGCACGACTTCCGGGGAAAGCCCGAAGTTGTTGAAAGACACAGGTTACAACAGTAGATCGGTTAGGCGCGGAAGCAACGTTCGTTCTGGCTTGCGCCTCTCTTCCGATGGCTGAGGATGAGGACGAATGGAGCCCGAAACGCTGCGAATTTTCGTGCTCGCAGACACCCACAATCATCTCCCCGATAATCTCGAATCGCTCGCCGAAGGCGCGGACGAGATCTGGCACCTCGGCGACGTCTGCGCTCCGAGTCTGGTCGTTAGCCTGGAGGCTCTCGGGCCGCCGCTCACTCTCGTGCGCGGGAACTGCGACGGTAATTTCGAGTGGCCGTTGGTGGCGGATCTAAAACGCCACGGTGTCCGCTTCCGCCTTGTCCACATCCCGCCTTCGCACGCGCCGGGAGGTGTCGACGTGCTCCTGCACGCCCACACTCACGTGCCCCGCAACGAGCGCAAGGACGGCGTCCTGTTTCTGAATCCTGGCTGTGTGACTCGTCCCAATCGCGGCGCGCCGCCAAGTGTCGCCACCCTGCAAATCGCGCCGGACGGCACCCTGACCTGGAGCCTAACGAGGCTGCGTTAGCTCTGCGTGCTGGCCGCGATCTTCTCCGCGTGCACGATACCGATCTCGGGAAACGTGACCGGTTGGCGGCTGAACTGCCAGATGGTGGCGACGGTGGCGAGCATGAGCAGCAGATACACAAAGGCTTCGATCAGCCCGCGCTCTTTCTCCTCAGACTCGACCAGCAATTGGTAGGTGCTTTCTTCGTGAATCGGTTTGGCTTGTGTTGTCATGGTGGTCCTTTCGTGAACACCAGACCCTTATGCAGTCGCCATGCCAAGGCAGAGTCATTCGTATAAATGACTGATCGCATTCGTTTTACACAAGACATAAGAGCCACCCACCGGCGACGAATGTGACGCTCGCGGGATGCAGCGGTTCCAAAAACGGGACGCTGAAAAGAAAACCGGCGCGGTTATTCTTCGGCGTCTGTTTTCTGCTCGTCAGCGGCAGTTTTTTTCGCCTTCTTGACCGCCTTGGAACCGGCTTCAGCGCTCGCCTCCGCGTTCGGCGACTTGCTCCGCTTCTTCCCTTTTCCGGTCGCGGGAGTTTCCTCGACCACCACCTCGGCTGCGTCCACCCATTCGAGGAATGCGACTGCGGCCGAGTCGCTCTTGCGCTGGCCGAGCTTGATGATGCGAGTGTAACCGCCTTTGCGTTCCGCGCTGCGCGGCGCGATGTCGTCGAACAATTTCTTGACCGCGTCTTTCTGCCGGAGAACGGCGAGAGCGGTGCGGCGCGCGTGAAGCGAGCCGTTCTTGCCTAACGTCACCATCTTCTCCGCCAGCGGCCGGACCGCCTTGGCTTTGGCAAGGGTGGTCTTGATCCGCTGGTGCTCGATTAGACTGCAAACCTGATTCGCCAGCAACGCCTTCCGGTGCGCGGCGGTTAATCCCAACTTGACGGTTTTCTTTTGGTGTCTCATGGCTGCTTCTCCCGACGAAAGTTTTCCCTAACGAACTCTATTCTTCGGCCGCGCCGTTCGCGCCGTCAACGTTGAGCGGAATTTCGACCAGGCCCGGATCGAACTTCTGGCCCAGGCCAAGCCCGAGCTGCTGCAGCTTGTCCTTGATCTCGTTGAGCGATTTCTTGCCGAAATTGCGATACTTCAGCATCTCCGCCTCGGTCTTCTGCGCGAGTTGGCCGACGGTGGTGATATTGGCATTGTTCAGGCAATTGGCCGCGCGCACGCTGAGCTCGATCTCGTTCACGCTCATGTTAAGCAGCTTCTTCAGTTTGACGTTTTCCTCGCTCACACCGGCCGGCGTTTCGTCGAATTCGATGACATCTTCGTTGAAGTTCACGAAAACATCGAGGTGATGACGCAGAATCGCGGACGCCTGGAGAAGCGCGTCGTCCGGCGTCAGACGGCCGTCCGTCCAAACTTCGAGGATGAGCTTGTCGTAGTCGGTGCGCTGACCCACACGGGTATTCTCGACCGCGTATTTCACCCGGGTGACCGGCGAAAAGATGGAGTCGATCGGGATGAGACCGATCGGTTGATCGGGCCGCTTGTTTTCGTCACCGGTCGCAAAACCGCGGCCGACGCGAACGTCGAGCTCGGCTTCAAACTTATGTTTCTTATCGAGGGTGCAGATGACCTGCTTCGGGTTGAGCACCTCGTAGCCTTGCACGAGCGAGATGTCGTGCGCGGTCACTTCGCCTTCCTTGTTCACGGTGAGGGCGAGCTTGCGCGCCTCGTGATCGGAGGCTTTGAATTTGATCCGCTTCAGGTTGAGCACGATGTCGGTCACGTCCTCGACCACGCCGGGCAGGGTGCCGAATTCATGCTGGGCACCGTTGATTTTCACCGCGGTGATGGCGGCGCCTTCGAGGGAGGAGAGGAGCACGCGCCGGAGGGAATTTCCGACCGTGTGGCCGTAGCCGGCTTCGAAGGGTTCGGCGACGAACTTGGCGTAGGTATCAGTGGAAGACGCCTCGTCCTTGACGAGGGTCTTGGGCATTTCAAAACGACCGTAACGAACTGGCATAGGTTTTAAGGATGAAGGCGGAAGGATGAGGGATGAAAATGTCGCAGAGAAAAATAGGCCTTAAGGCTGTTTCATCCTTCTGCCTTCATCCTTCATCCTTTCCAAAAGCGCCGGGTTCCCCCTGGCGAGCGCGGTTTCACGTCAAGCAACGGAAACCCAGGGACCAACGGCGCCACGTGTTAAAAACTCGCAGCGGGACGGGGAATGAACACCATCGAAGCGGTTTTGCAAGCCGCCGCTTCTCCGGCGCAATCGTGCTCCTGCTCATAATCGTGATCGAACACCCAAACGTCTAAAGATCGAGCAGGAGCACGAGCACGCTTACGAGGGAAAGGGCCTAGCCTTCCTCGACGTTGTCGGGCAGCTCGTTCTTGTCGTCGGGGCGGCGAGGGAAATGTTCGGAGAGCAGTTCGCCCGCCTTGGCGATCCCTTGCACAAGAGCATCGGTAAAATGTTCCACCCGAAATTCCTCCCGCATCGTCTCGACCAGTTTTTGCCAAAATTCAGCTCCGCACCGCCGATGAATCCCCTCGTCGCCGATCACGGCAAACTTCTGCGAGCGCGGGGCGACGAACAAAAGCACGGCATTGCGATCCCGGGTCGCCGTCATCCCGAGCCTCGTAAATTGCGCCCGCGCCGCCGCGACCGGGTTGCTAACATCGCCGTGCTGAATAAAGACGCGGATCTCGCCGGAAGTATTTGCCTCCGCCGCTCGAATCGCTCCCGCGATCCGACGGTGTTCCAGCTTCTCGAGAAATGATTTTGTTCGCATCGCCTACCAACTCGACCCCGCACCGCCGCCGCCGAAGCTGCCGCCCCCGCCGCTAAACCCGCTGAACCCGCCTCCGCTGCTGCCACCGGAACTGCCGCCGCCAAATCCTCCGATGAAAGGCCCGCCCCGCCCGCTGTAGCCGTAACCGCGCCGACTGCGTCGGGGCGATCGATTGATAAAAAAGAAGAGGATGACGATAAATAAGAAAATGAGCAGCGGGATGGGCAGGCCGCTCGCACCGCCTTCACCTTCCTGGCGCGTTTTGCCTGTGCCTTTGTATTCGCCACGCACCGCCTGCATCATCGCGCTCACGCCCGCCCGTAATCCCCCGTTGTAATCCTCCTGCTTAAATTGCGGCGCGATGACGTTGTGCGTGATGTCCCAGGCGGTCGCGTCGGGCAGGGCGCCTTCGAGGCCGTAGCCGGTCTGGATAAACATTTGGCGATCGGCCACGAAAACGAACAGGACCGCGCCGTTATTGCGGCCTTGCTGGCCGACGCCCCATGTCTGGGCGATGCGCTGGGTGTAATCGGCGACGGAAGATTCGCTCTGCATCGAGCGATAAATCACGACCAGGAGCTGAGTCGAAGTCTCGCGCTCAAATTGCGCCAGTTGTTCGTTCAACTCCGACGCCGTCGCCGGATCGATCACTCCCGCATAATCATTGAAGTAGCGGTCCGGCTTGGACGGCATCGTCTCGGCCGCGAGGAGGCCGATCATCCCCGCGAAGATCGCGGGAAAGACGAACAGTGAACGCAGTCGCGTCATCTGAAACCCCGAGCGCTCGCGGCTCTCGGACACAGCCTTACGGCGTCGGGGCGGCAGTGGCAGCGGGCGCAGCGGTGGCGGCAGGCGCGGGACTTTCGAAATCGAATTTCACCGCGGGCGCCTGGTCGCTCCCGGGCTGGGCGGCAAAGAACGGCCGCTCCTTAAAGCCAAACATCTTGTTCAGCATGTTGGTCGGGAACCTTTGCATGTAGGTGTTGTACTCCTGCACTGCGGCGTTGAAATTATTTCGCTCGACCGAGATGCGATTCTCCGTCCCTTCGAGCTGCGCCTGCAAAGCCTGGAAGCTTTCAGTCGCGCGCAGTTGCGGATAATTTTCCGCGACCACGAGCAAGCGGGAAAGGGCGTTGCTTAATTGACCCTGCGCGGCTTGGAATTGCTCCAACTGGGCGGCATCGGTCGGCGCCTTGTTCGGATCGAGTTTCACCTGGCCGACACTGGCCCGCGCGTTCGTCACCTCAGTCAAGGTCGACTTCTCGAAATTTGCCGCGCCTTGTACGGTGTTGACGAGATTTGGAATCAGGTCCGCTCGCCGCTGATAGACCGACTGCACATCGGCCCACTTCTTGTTCACGTTATTTTCCAGCGTGACGAGTTTGTTGTAACTCCCGCAGCCCGTGAAACCGAAAAGGGTCAGGGCGGCGCCCAGCAAAAAAGCGCATCGAAAAGCAAATTTTTTCATCGTGAAGTTCCTTCGGCGGTAGAATCGCCTCATTACCGGGAATGTCACGCGGCAACTGGGCCGCGCGTTTGGCCAAAGGCGGCAGCGCCCTTGGTCAGCGCGGCGACTCGGCCGGCTGGTCTTCCTTTTCGTTAGGCAAAGATTCCGCGACCGGTTTCGCTTCGCCTGCCAGAGTCGCGGTGGGAAGCTCGCGTCGCTTCAATTCTTCGGAATTAGGCAGCTCATCCAGATTGCGCAGCCCGAAATGCTCGAGAAAAAACTGGGTCGTTTCATAGAGCAATGGCCGCCCCGGCACTTCCGCGCGGCCAGCGATCTTGACCAGGCCGCGTTCCATCAAAGTCTGCAACACGCTCTCGATCGCGACCCCGCGGACCGCTTCGACATCGGCGCGCGTAATTGGCTGCCGGTAGGCGATGATCGCGAGCGTCTCGAGCGCGGGCGGGCTGAGCCGCGCCGGCTTCGGCGCCGGGAAAAGCTGCCGCACCCAGCGGGCGTATTCCGGAGCGCTCGCAAGCTGCCAGCCTTCCGCTTTTTCCAGGAGCTGAAAGGCGCGCTGCTGCTCGATGTATTCGATCTTCAATTGCTCGAGCGCGGCCGAAACCTCGGCTTCGTTCGTCTTCGCAAATTCGTTAGGCGTAAGCTCGTCCTCCGCCCCCGCGCCCTTGATCGCGGCGACCAATTCGCGCGCGGTCAGCGGTTTTTGCGCGCTGATCAGGAGTGCTTCGACGACTTGCGAGAGATTCATGAGTACGAATCAGGAAAGCAGGAAAGCAGGAAAAAGAAACTGGCAAGAACCCGTCATTCTTTGCGCCGAACGGACTCTTTTCCTGCGTTCCTGCTTTCCTGATTCATCCCAATAACCTCCTCAATTGCGCCAGCGATCCGGTCCGCCTGGCGATCAATCTGCGCCCTGTCGCGTCCCTCAATCAAAAGCCGGATCTTGGGTTCCGTTCCGGAGTAGCGCAGGAGCACACGGCCTTGGCCGCCGAGTTCTTTCTCCGCCTCGCTCACCAGCTTGGTGATCTCTGGCAATTCCTCCAGCGGCGGTTTTTCCTTCACCCGCAGGTTGCGCTGGGCCTGCGGATACTTCGTCAGGCACTTCTTTAATTCGCTCAGCGGCTTGCCCGTCGCCTGTATGATGCGCAGGATTTGCAGCGCGCTGATAATCCCGTCTCCCGTGGTCGTGAAGTCGCGAAAAATCATGTGCCCGCTCTGCTCGCCGCCGAGGTTCAGGTTTTGCCGCACCATCTCCTCGATCACGTAGCGGTCGCCCACTTTCGTCCGGATCACTTTCCCGCCATGCGCGGCGAGGGCTTCGTCGAGCCCGAAGTTGCTCATGATCGTGGCCACAAGCGTCTCTTGCGCGAGCTCGCCCCGGGCTAACAAATCGACCGAGGCGATGGCGAGAATTTCGTCGCCGTCGACCAGCTCGCCTTGCTCGTCGCAGAGGAGCACGCGATCGGCGTCGCCGTCGTTTGCGACACCGATCATAGCGCCGCTTTGCCTAACGAGGCGCTGGATTTCTTCCGGATAGGTGCTGCCGCAGTTGGCGTTGATGTTTGTTCCGTTAGGCTGGTTGTGCGCCACGGTCAGCTCCGCGCCCAGTTCGCGCAAAATGCAGGGGGTCGATTTGTAGCCGGCGCCATTCGCGACATCGACCGCGATACGCATTTTCTCGAGCGACATGCCGCGGGGGAAACTGGCCTTGGCAAACTCGACGTAGCGGCCGAGCGCATCGTCGATCCGGGTCGCGCGCCCGATCTTCTGCGCCGTCGGCCGAACCGATTCGATTTCTCCGCTGAAGACGAGCTGCTCGATCTTGCGCTCGACCTCGTCGTCCAGTTTGTAACCGTCGTGCCGGAAAAATTTGATCCCGTTATCCTCGTACGAATTATGCGAAGCGGAGAGAACGATCCCGGCATCGGCGCGCAGCGAGCGGGTGATGTAGGCCACCCCCGGCGTCGGGAGCGGGCCGATCAACAAGACGTCCACACCCAACGACGTGATCCCGGCGACGAGCGCGTTTTCCAGCATATAACCGGAAAGCCGGGTATCTTTGCCGAGGACAATCTTCGGACGCAGGCCCGGCGGATGCGCCTGTAGATCGAGCGACGTGAAAACATGAGCCGCCGCCCGCCCCAGCTTGAGGGCCGTCTCCGCTGTGACCGGCTCGACATTGGCTACGCCGCGCACGCCATCCGTTCCGAAGATTTTCTTCGCTTTGGTCATTTCCCAGCGCTCGCTTTCTCCCGGTCGTAGTCGCTGAAAAAGACACACTCGCCGTCGGGTCCGAGGAGCGTGCCCCACTTCAGGGCAAACGTCTTCAAATCGATCGTGCGCAGAATGACCGCAGCCCAATCCTTGTATTCCCCTTTGGTGATGTCGTGCAAAGTGTTCCCGCTCCCGCTCACCGGGGTCAGATACATCCCATTGATCGGGCCGCCCAGCGCGTTGTAATCATTTAACTCATTGTAAAGAGCGACGCTCGTCGGAAGCCAGACCGCGCGCCGGTCGGCGTACCACGCGACCGCCGCGGGCATGTCCGTGGCGACGATTTCATTGGGTGCCATCCAGGTGTTGATCACGGAGATAAAAGGCGGCGCGTAGGGCGGCCAATGCACCGTCGGTTTTGCCCCCGAGAGCGTCAGATTGGAAATCATCGGCCAGGCGCAGAAGGCAAAAAGCAGCGACAGAAACCCGAGCCGCGCGAGACGGCCGCCGATCTCGAGCCTGTTCCATTGCACGAGGAGAAAAGCGAGCCCAAAGCAAGTCATGATCGGAATAAAAAGAAGATGCAATTGATTGGCCGCAACGCCCAGTTCTTCCTGGATGCCGTAAAGCAACATTCCGAAAAAAGCGCCGATCCAGAGCGCGAGAATGAGCCAGCGGGTCGAGGCGGTCGCGGCCTGCCGGAAAGGGTGCAGCACCGCCGGGAAAAAAACCAACGCGACCACGCTCCAGCCAAAATAGCGGAAAATTTCTCCCGTCTGTCCGAAGAGATTGTCGTTGATCTTGGCCCGCACGAGGGCGGCACTCACGCTCTGCCAGTTGAACGCGAGGTTGCGCATCTGGCCCGCTTCGCTCGCCCCGAGCTGGCCGAAAAGCGCATAGAACGCGATCCCGGCGGGATGGCCGCAAACCAGATAATTCCGCAACATCCAGGGCGCATAGAGCAGGACCACCGGGCCCACCAGCCAGGCGGCGGATCGGAGACGCGCCCGGAAATGCACGAGCGTAAACACGAGCGCGGCCAGGAAAATCCAGATCGTTAGGGCATGCGTCAGGGCGAGCAACCCAAAACCCGCGCCCGCCGCTCCGAGCCAGCGGAAGGCCGGTTTTTCCTCCGCCTGCGCCTCGATCGCCCGCACCAGCGCGTAAAGCGTCAGATTAAAAAAAAGGAGGAGCAGCATCTGGGGCAAACCGGAGAGTGAATAGCGCCAAAAGATATCGCCGATTAAAACCATCGTGGAGGCGAACAAAGCCAGCCGCTGGTCGAAAAGCCGGCGCGCGACGAAGAAGAGCACCACCACCGAACCCACGAAGAGACCCATCGACATCAGGGCGATCATCTTGTCTCCTACGTAAATGGCGTCCCGTCCGACCCCAAGATGAGACCTCACCGGCAGAAGCGCGATCGCATCCACCAACGGCGGGAGTGGCGCGTTATAGGTGTCCGTCCAGATTTTCGCGGCCACATCCTTGCCATGGCGTTTCAGTTGGCCGACTGCGAGCGGGCGCGCCACCTTCGTTTTCCAAAGACGCCCGTGCAGCATCTCGCGGCCGATCTGCGCCTGGTCCATCGCCTCTGGCGCGGCCAGTCCTTGAAACTCATGCAGGAAAAAAAAAGTGGCCAGGCCGGCGACCAGCGCGAGCCCGAGCGCGCGCCGGATCCAGACCGCCGCGCCCCCAGTTTCGAGGGCGTGGATGAGGTGTTGGACCGCCTCTGCGCTACCGGGCATGGTGGAGAAAATCCGAATTTCGAATATCGAAATCCAAAAGGAGTCCGAAATCCAAAACTTTGAATCCAAAACGAAGAATTCGGCGGCGATTCTCGCATGACGCTGTGCGGCGTGCTTTTGAATTTTGAATTTCAGCCATTCGAATTTCCTTCGGATTTCGAGATTCGGATTTCGGATTTTGCGTTCTCTTCCTTCAACTTCCGATGCAGCGTACGCCGGCTGATGCCCAGCTTTTTCGCCGCCTTGGTGATATTACCTTTCGTCGCCGCCAGCGCCTGCGCGATCAGGCGCCGTTCCGTCGCGTGCAGGTCCAGCGGGCTGGCCGTTTCGTCGAAGGTATGAGCGCGCGCGCCCGGCGCGGGGGCGGCTTTCCGGACTGCGGCCGGTAGATCGCGCAAGGTCACTTTGGCGCCCGTCGCCATGACCACGCCATGCTCGATCGAGGTGCGGAGCTCGCGCACATTTCCCGGCCAGTCATAGGCGAGCAACGTGTTCATGGCGTCGGCGGTGAGATCGAGGAGCGGCCTTTCATTCGCCTTGCAGAAATGCCGCAAAAAGGCGCGAACCAGAAGCGGAATATCTTCCTTCCGTTCGCGCAAGGGCGGCATCGTGATCTTGACCACGTTGAGACGGAAGTAGAGATCGTCGCGAAATTTTCCTTCGCTCACCAGCGTCTCGAGATTCTTGTTCGTCGCCGCGATCAGCCGCACATCAGCGTGCAAAGTCTGGGTCCCGCCGACCCGCTCGAAGGCGCGCTCTTCGCTCATCACGCGGAGGAGTTTGATCTGGGTGGTGGCGTCGATCTCGCCGATTTCGTCGAGGAAAATCGTGCCGCCGTTAGCCTGCTCGAAACGCCCGATGCGGCGTTCGTGCGCGCCGGTAAACGCGCCGCGCTCGTGGCCGAATAATTCACTCTCGAGCAGCTGCGGTGAAAGCGCCGCGCAATGCACGGTCACGAACTTCCCCTTGTGCCGCCGGCTCAGGTTGTGGATCGCGTGCGCCGCCAGTTCCTTGCCCGTACCGCTCTCGCCCTCGATCAGGATGTTGGCCGAAGAAGGCGCAACCTGCCGAATGGTGTCGAGCACTTCGCGGAGCGCGACCGATTCGCCGAGGATATTTTCCAGCCCGAAGCGCTCGTCCACCTGTTTGCGCAGGGAACGATTTTCCTGCTCCAGTCGCCGGCTCCCGAGCGCGCGCGCGATCAACAGCTCGACCTTGTCGAGATTGAGCGGCTTGGTCACGAAATCGTAGGCACCGCGTTTCATCGCTTCGACCGCGGTATCGACCGAACCGTAGGCCGTCATCATGATGCAGACCGGCGGATGCGGCAGCTTGAGCGCGCGCTCGATCAACTGCATGCCGTCGTCCCCGCCGAGGCGCAGATCGGTCAGGAGGACGTCGATCTGGTCGCGCTGCAAAACGTCCAGCGCACTGGTCGCGTCGGCCGCGACATAAGTGTCGTAGTTGTCGCCCAGCAACGTGCGCAACCCGTCACGAGTATGCTTCTCGTCATCGACGATGAGAACGGTCGGCTGCATTGGAAGGATGAAGGATGAAGGATGAAGGATGAAAAATTTAACCGCGGCTTTTGATCTTCCGAATCATGGTTACAAAAATAGAGATCAGCTCATCGACTTCGGCACGCAGCAGTTTAATTCGTGACGACTTGAGTGTGCCGGCATCTCCCAGCAATTCGAGCCACAGATCAGTCTCGTCGAGCTCCTGTAAGCCGCCTTCGAGTTTGTTGATGAAGTCCGGATTCGATTTTGCCCGGCACGCCTCGCGGTAATGCGCCGCGACCGAAGTGCCGGAGCGAAGAAGCTGCCGTCCCAAGACTTGGGCGACGCCATCGCCTTTCGGAAGCGCCTGATAAAGCCGTACGACACGAAGCGCAAAATCCTTGGTCCGGGCGCGCAAATCGCGGAGCTCTTTTCCGCCTTCATCCTTCATCCTTCATCCTTTCCTTATCCGGCAGCATCCGCACCCGGCGATCCAAAAACGGCAGGCGAATCGTCAACGTTAGTCCCTTCCCTTGGCTGCTTTCGATCGCCAGTTCGCCCCCATGCTCGCGCACGATTCGCCTAACGATTAGCAGACCAAGGCCCGAGCCGCCGGTTTTGGTTGTAAAGTAAGGCTCGAAGACCCGGCCCAGGTTTTCCGCCGAAATCCCGCCGCCCGTGTCGGTAAAGCTGATCTTCACGTGCGTCTCGTCGCGATCGGTTCGGATCCGCAAAATCCCGCGGCGCTTCATCGCTTCAAAGCTGTTCTTGATCGCGTTATAGAACGCCTGCTTGAGCTGGTCGCGATCCAGCTCCAGCACCGGCAGATCGGAGCGCAGTTCCGTCTCGACCACGATGTCGCGGTCCGTGATTTCGGGCTGAAAAAAACGGACCGCTTCCTGCACGATCACGTTCACGTTCTCCGGCTGCAGGTGCGGCTTGGAGGGACGGATAGCCCGCAGAAACTGGGTCACGATCGAGTCGAGCCGATCGATCTCGGAGCGCGCGATGTCGATCGATTCCTGCAGTTCGCGCCGGTCCTCGGCCGCGCGCAGCTTCTTCACTTTCCGCTCCATCAACTGGAGATGGATGTGGAGCGAATTGAGCGGGTTGCCGATTTCATGCGCGACCCCGGCGGCGAGCAGGGTGAGCGCGGAGAGGCGCTCCGATTCGATCGTCTGCTGGGTCGAGCGCCGGTCTCTGGTGATGTCGCGCAGGATCATGGCGTGCCCCACCGCCTCCGATAGGCTGTGGCCGGGATCGGCGATCCCGGCTACAACGCGCTCGTTAGGCACGCGGCGCTCGATCATGAGCGGCACGACGTAGAAATTAATAAAGCGGTTCGCCGGATAAAAAATTTCCATGTCCCGGCTGAGGGCGGTGTCCGATTGCGAGAGGGCCTGCCAATCGAGTCCGCGCACCTGTTCCTCGAGCGGTTTGCCGACCGCTTTCTCGCCGTCGAGCCCGAAGAGGTCGCAGGCTGCGTGATTCAGGTAGGAGATGCGGCCCCTCGCGTCGGTCACGATGATCCCTTCCTGGATCGAATTGAAGACCGTCTCGAGAAAACCTTTCTCCTGGGCGAGGCGGAGGAGATAATTCTGCACCTCCTCCGGGCCAACCCGGCCCAGGCGTTCGATCAGTTTTTCGAGGAATCCCGATTTCATCGTTGTAGCGTGCGCGATCCGCAGCGCAAAGGAACCGAACCTCTCCGCTGAGGACAGCGGACGCTACAACTCTTGCCCATGACTCGCACCTTTCTCCTTTCGCCGGCCTACGCAGGCGGCCGCCGCGCCCAGATGCTCCTAAGCGAGCGTGCGCAGTTCGCCCTCGCGCAACGCCTCCGCGGCGGGGAGCCGGTCTCGTTAGGCGAGGTCTTCACTTTCCTGAGCGGACTTTATTTTCGTGGGAAGCTGGCCTACGCCAACGCTTTCGCTCCCGATTTCTCGCGCGTTCTGGTCATTACTCCCACCCGCGGTCTGATCCCGGCGGCGACCGGGGTTACGCTGGCCGACCTGCGCGAGTTTGCCGAAGTCGATATCGCGGCCGACGATCCGCGCTATCGCCGCCCCCTCGAGCGCGATCTGCGCCGCCTCGTCAGGCAGATGACGCCGCAATGCGAGGTCGTGCTCTTGGGCAGCATCGCGACCGGGAAATACGTCAGCATCATGCTGGAAATTCTGCGGGAGCGATTGCGCTTCCCGGCTGACTTCGTGGGGCGCGGCGACATGAGCCGCGGCGGATTGCTCCTGCGTTGCGCGGTCGATCGGGCCGAACTTGCCTACATCCCGGTGCAGGGCGCGGTGCGAAAAGGAAAGCGACCACCGAAACTAACACCACGCCGCTACGGAAAATAGGCTTCCAGCCTGTCCTGGCCGGCGGCCATCCTGCCCGCCGTCTCTGAACAGAGACGCGGAAAAAAAAATGAAACTCGACATCAAACCGCCCCTCCCGCCGATGGAAGCCCGTTCGGTTGACGAAATTCCGGACGGCGGCGGTTGGCAATATGAACCGAAATGGGATGGCTTCCGCTGTGTCGCCTTCCGCGACGGGGAAGAAATTTTTCTGCAATCGAAAGCCGGCCAGCCGCTCGCGCGCTATTTCCCGGATGTTGTTACGGCGCTGAGCGCACTGCAGGCGAGAAAGTTCGTTCTCGATGGCGAGCTGGCCATCCCGGTCGGGAGCGCCCTTTCCTTCGATGAGTTGCAGCTCCGGCTCCATCCCGCCGCCAGCCGGGTGCAGAAACTGGCCGCCTCGCATCCGGCTATCTTCATTGTTTTCGATCTGCTCGCCGCAACCGACGGGAAATCGCTCCTCGACACCCCTCTGCAGAAGCGCCGCGGCGCGCTCGAGGCGTTTGCGAAGAAATTTTTCCCTAACGAGAAGCAAATCCGTCTGTCACCCGCGACGACCGACCTGCGGCAGGCGCAGAAATGGTTCAAGAAAGTCGGCGGCAATCTCGACGGCATCATCGCCAAGCGGGCAGACGCGGTCTACGCCTCGGGTGAGCGGACCGCGATGGTGAAAATAAAACAGATCCGCACGGTGGACTGCGTGGTCGGCGGCTTTCGTTATGCGAGCGGGAAGCGAGTCATCGGCTCGCTCCTCCTCGGCCTCTACGACGATGAGGGCTTGCTCCATCACGTCGGGTTCACCTCCGCCTTCAAGGCGGATGAAAAATCTGCCCTAACGAAAAAGTTCGAAGCCTTGAAGAAAGCGCCGGGCTTTACCGGCAACGCACCTGGCGGCCCGAGTCGTTGGAGCACGGAGCGGAGTGCGGAATGGGAGCCGGTCGCGCCGAAAGTCGTGGTCGAAGTGACTTACGATCATTTCACCGGCGATCGGTTCCGCCACGGGACGAAGATTGTGCGCTGGCGCAGGGACAAGGCCCTGCGGCAATGCACCCTCGACCAGGTCGCGCACCGCGAGGGTAAATCGCTCGCGTTGCTGTGATGCGAGGATGATGGCTCGGGTAGCGCATGCGTCTCGCGTGCTGGTCGCGCTGTTCCAGCGCGACGAACTTTGCTTATCGCGTAAACGTCGCGGTGATGGTGGCGTTTCCGAAAAGTTCGCGACGGTGGGACACCGCCGCCAGCACGCGAGACGCATGCGCTACCCCAAAAATAAAACTCAGCGCGACCAGCTCGGCTCGGTGATTTTCCCGAGGCCGTCGACGATCTTGTTCTTCCGACTGCTGACGGTGTCGAGCATGTAAAGCGCGCCCCCGTCGGTGAAAATGACATGCCGAGAATCCGCGCCCCAGGCCGGGTCCTGTCCGGTCGCCAGGGTGCGTGTGGCACCGCCCGCCAGATCGAGGACAGCGATTTGAAATTCGCCGCCACTGCGCACGTTAAAAGCCACCTTTTTTCCATCCGGCGACCAGTTCGGTTCGGTGCAATAACCGCGCCCGGTCGCGATCTGACGGCCGCGCCCGCCACTCGATGAAATCCGATAAAGCTGCGGCGAACCACCCTGGTCGGATGAATAGATGATCTCGCTTCCATCCGGCGACCAGGTCGGGCCGGATTCGACCCCGCGGGTGCGGGTGAGCCGCCGCGCTCCGCCCCCGCTCGCGCTCACCGTGTAAAGCTCGGGATTGCCATCTTTGCTGATCGTTAGGGCAAGTTCGCCGCCGTTCGGCGAGAAGGTCGCGCCGCTGTTCGTGCCCGGAAAATTCACGATCCGATTGCGCGCGCCGCTCGCGACATCGATCACGTAGACATCCGCGTACCCGCTCTGGTAACCGGTATAGGCGAGGCGCCGTCCATCGGGACTGAGTGAAGGATGCACGCTGATGGTGCCGTCACGCGTGAGCTGCCGGACGTTGCTCCCGTCGAAATCGGCCAGGTAAACTTCCTTCTTCCCGCTCCGGGTGGCGATGAAAGTGATCTTGGTCCCAGCCAGTCCTTTGTGGCCAGTTAGCGTCTCGATGATGTCGTTCGCGAATTGGTGCGCGTTTTCACGCGTGCTGTTGCTGTAGGTCTTGGAAAGAACAGTCCCGCCGCTGTGATCCGTGACCTGACCTCCCAGGCTTCCGCCGCTCGCCGACCCGCGCACGATGTAGGAGCTGTCCGCTCCGCCAAATTTGAAGTAACCCGAGAGGGCGAGATCGTTCTGCACGGTCTTGGTCGCGGCCGCGCCCTCGGCGCCCGTGAGGGGCGTGACTGAAAGATTAATCTGGTCGCCCTTGCTCACCGTGATGGTGGGCACATCCTCGGCCGCGCTGCTCGTTGCGATCGTTAGGCAGAAAAATAGGCCGCCGCTAATCCAGTTGGAAATTTCTCGTCTCGTCATCGTCTAGTTTAGTTCGAAGTTGATGTTCACATCATAATAATCGTCGCCCAAACCTGAAGGCAAAGGGTCAACCTGCTTGACCCGCGCCGCCGCCGCGTTGACCGAGTCATCGACCACCGGATTGCCAGACGATTTGGCGATCGAGTAGTCGGAGATGCGGCCGTCCTTGTTGATCCGGATCCGGAGCAGGACGGAAATTTTCGCGCTGTGCACGACCGAGGTCGGCTGCACCCATTCGCTGTAGAAACGGTCGTGCAACATGTTGCCGTACCAGCCGAACTCGGACGCGCCTCCCGCGCCTGAGCCTTTGCCGCCGGAGCCCCCGCTGCCTTTGCTTTTCCTGTCTCCCTCGGCGCCGGCAGCGGTCGCTTTCTTGGCCGGCTTTTCGGAAGTTTCTTCGCCCCTCTCCTCTTTCCCGAGCGCTGCTTTGCCGACCGCTTTTTTCTTCTCTACTTTCTTCGCCGCTTCTTCGGCTTCTTCGTCTGGTGTCGGTTTGGGTTTCGGAGTCGCCTTCTTCTTCGGAGTTGGAGACGGCTTTGGTTTGGGTTTTGGAGTCGGTTTCGGCGTGGGCTTCGGGGTTGGTTTAGAAGTCGGCTTGACGGTCGGAGTTGGGGTGGGTTTCGGAGTGGGTGCGGGAGTCGGTGTTGGGGTTGGGGTTGGGGTTGGGGTTGGGGTTGGCGAAAGGGTCGGTGACGGGATCTCGATTTCGCTCTTGGCCGTTGGCGCAACTTCCGGCGTGGGTTCTTCTTCCACCTCTTCCGGAGTCGCGATCGCGGTTGCTTCCGGCGTCGGTTCCGGAGGAGCCGATGGAGGAGGTTCCGCCGCGGCGGGTGCGCTCGCGCCAGCACCGCCTTCCATCCAGACGATGTCTTTTGGCACCTTCGTGGGCGAGCGACTCCACCAAAGCAGGCCGAGTAACACGACCACGTGGACCAGCCCCACGATGGTGACGTTGCGCCAGAAACGCGCGTCGCGAGTCATCGCTATTTCGAGTCGTCCTGGGTCGCGATCCCGACCTTGGTGATCTCCGCGCGCTGCAGCGCATCCATCAGACTAACGAGTTTCTGGACCGGCAGGCTGCGGTCGGGGCGAATCACGACCGCGAGATTGGGATCGGCCTGTTTGAGCGCCGCCAGCCGGCCTTCGAGGCTCGCGAGGTCGACCTCTTCTTCATTTAGCCTAACGACTTCGTTGCGATCCATCGAGAGCGTTTGGACGGTGGCGGGATTGACCGGCGCGTTCGTCGTCGCACTCGAGGGAATGATGAGCGTCTTGCTGTTCTCGAGCAGCGGCGTCGTGATCATGAAAATAATCAGGAGAACGAACGCGAGATCGAGGAGCGGAGTAACGTTGATTTCCGAGAGCGTCGAAAGGGAAGTGCGGCTGGAATAACGGCGCATCGTTAGGGGATTGATTGAATGAGGAAAGCAGGAAAGCAGGAAAAAGAAGGGAGGCACTTGTTTTCCGTTCCTGCTTTCCTGATTCATAAATTTTTTAGCGTCGGAAATCGGAAACGCGCGAACCGTGCTCGACGTATTTGTGTTCAAACTCCGAGGCCAGCTCGGCGGCGAAGTTGTCCATCTCCACCACCATCCCGCGGATGCTGGTGACGAGAAAGTTGTAGCCAAACATGGCCGGGATCGCGACGCAGAGCGCGGTCACGGTGGTGATGAGCGCGCCCGAAACGCCCGGGGCCATCGCGGCGAGGTTGGCCGAGCCGGCCTCGGCCACACCGGTGAAAGTATCCATCACGCCCCAGACCGTGCCTAACAACCCCAAAAAGGGCGCGCCGCTGACCGCGGTCGCGAGCAGGATCATCTGGGACTCGAGCTTGAGTGCGGTCTCGCCCACGGCCCGCTCCATTGCGGCGTTAACGGCGTGCATCTGGGCCGGCGTGATCTTGTCCGCGATATCGAGCCGGGCGCGAAAAGTTTCATCGAGCTCGGCCGAGCCGAGAAGGTGAAAAGTGAGTTCTTCGCAGCCCGCGCGGTAAACCTGGAAAACCGGCGAGCCAGGAAAGCGCACGCTCGATTCAAACAAACGGAGCGGCTGCCGGTCCTGGCGAAACGCCGCGAGAAAGCGGTCGGTTTGTTTCCGCGCGAATTGCACGACCCGCATTTTCGTCACCATGACCGACCAGCTAAAGATCGAGCCGATGGCGAGGATAAAGAGGACGGCTTTGCCGGCCACGGTGGAGTGCTCGAAGGAGAAGACCAGGCCCCCATCCGCGAGAAAATTCCCGGCGAAAATCAGCTCCGTCATTCTGCGTTAGTAATAGCGGAAGTCGCGCGAAACGAAAGCGGAGGTTGCAGCCCGCGGCGCATGCGAGACCTAGCTCGACCGCTGGTAGATCGGCGAGCTCTGCACGTTGCGGATTTTGCCGACGACGACAAAGGCCACGCCGAGCGCGAACACGAAAAAGGAAAAAAACTGTCCGCGGGTAAAGCCGGCGATCAAGGAAGCGTCCGGCTCGCGGAAGTATTCCACCACGATCCGGAGGATCGCATAACCGATGAAGAACAACCCCGTGATCACCCCGTCCGGCTGTCGCGTCCGGGTCCGGACGAGCCAGAGAGTGGTGAAAAGGACGAGGCCTTCCAGCAGCGCCTCGTAAATTTGCGAAGGATGGCGCGGGGTCAGGATGGGACGGAGCGCCTCGCCCAAAGCAGGCTGCGCGTGAATGCTCTGCACAATCGCTTCCGGGCTCGTCAGGCGGGGATCGATTTGCCGGGCCGCAGTCAGGGCGCGGTCGGCTTCGGCCGCGTTTTTCGGGTCGAGCAATTCTTTCGGGAAAAGCATCGCCCAGGACACATTAGTGAGGCGGCCGTAGAGCTCGCCGTTGATGAAGTTGGCGAGACGCCCGAAAAACAAACCGAGCGGCACCACCACCACGAGATTGTCGCCCAGATTCGGCCAGGAGATTTTGTGCCGCCAGGAGTACCAATAGGTGAAGACAAGGACCCCGAGCATCCCGCCGTGGCTCGACATCCCACCTTCCCAAACGCGCAGGATCGAGAGCGGATCGAGCAACATTTCCGGGCGATAGAAAAGGACGTAGCCCAGCCGGCCGCCGAGCATGACGCCGAAGAGTGCGCACCAGCTGACGAAGTCGCCCACCTGCGCCGGCCGCAGCTGGGAGTAGCCGCGTCTTGCCAGCACGCTGAGCAGCCAATAGCCGCAGGCAAAAGCGAGGACGTAAGCCATGCCGTACCAGCGCGGCCCGAAATTTCCCCAGAGATGGAAGATGAAGGGATCGAAGTCGTGCAGGTAATAGGCGAACATCAGGGCGCGCGAGTTTCCGCGAGAAAAGGGCGGGCAGCAACCGACGCGACCGTTAGCCGACGCGGGGCAGCCGTGCCACCTCGCGCCCTTGGGCCAGGACCTCGCGCAGGAAAGGCGCGGTCCGGCTGAGACGGTTTTGGGCCACTTCCTCCGGCGTCCCGGCTGCCACAATTTCCCCGCCTAACGAACCGGCTTCGGGCCCGATGTCGATCACGTAATCGGCTTCCGCGATCACGGTCAGATTGTGCTCGATCACGATCACCGTGTTCCCGTCATCTACCAGGCGATGGATGACGTTGAGGAGTAATTCCACGTCCGCCATGTGGAGCCCGATCGTCGGTTCCTCGAGCAGGTAGAGGGTCGACTTCGGGGTCCGCATCTTGCGCAGGCGTTCGTTGGTGGCGCGGCTGACCCCGCGAGTCAGTTTCGTCGCCAGCTTAAGCCGCTGCGCTTCGCCCCCGCTCAAGGTCGGGCTGGGTTGTCCGAGTTGGAGGTAACCGAGGCCGGTTTCAACGAGCAAGGAAAGCGGACGCACGATCTTTTGGTTGGCGGCAAAAAATTCCGCGGCCTGGGCGATCGTCATCTTCATCACGTCGCCGATGCTGCGCCCGTGGTAGAGGACTTCGAGGGTCTGCGCGTTGTAGCGTTGCCCGCCGCAATCCTCGCACGGCACGTAACTGCTCGGGAGAAAGCTCATTTCCAGTTTGAGCACGCCCTGTCCGCTGCAGGTTTCGCAGCGGCCGCCTTCGGTATTGAAAGAAAAGCGGCTCGAAGTGTAGCCGCGCACCCGCGAGACCGGCAGCTGCGCGAACAGATTCCGGATCTCGTCGAAGACTTTGATGTAGGTGGCCGGCGTGGAACGCGACGTCTTTCCGATAGGCGATTGATCGACTTCGTAGATCGTCTCGAGGAATTCCGCGCCAGAGATCTGGGTAGCGCACTCGTCTCGAGTGCTGGTCGCGGCATCTTGCCGCGACGAACTTTTGCCGGACGATTTCGCACTAAGGAAAGTCCGCGACGGCGAGACGCCGTCGCCAGCACGCGAGACGCGTGCGCTACCCAGCGCCTGCTGCACCGCCGGGAGTAAGACCGAGCGCATCAGCGTGGATTTGCCGGAACCGGAAATTCCGGTGATGACCGTCAGCCGGCTGATCGGGAAACGGGCGTCAATGTTCTTCAGATTATTGGCCCGCGCGCCGCGGATCTCCAACCACTGCGCGACCTCGCCTAACGAACGGCGCGACTTGCGCACCGGGTGACAGAGCGGCTCACGCAGGCAGCGTCCGGTTTCCGAGGCCGCCACCTGCTTGATCTCGCCTAACGAACCGGAAGCCACCACTTCGCCGCCGTGCACGCCCGCGCCCGGGCCGAGATCGATGATGTGATCGGCCTGGCGCATCGTTTCCTCGTCGTGCTCGACGATGACCAGCGAATTTCCTTTTTCACGCAGCGCAGTCAGGGTTTCGAGGAGGCGGACGTTGTCGCGCGAATGCAGACCGATGGTCGGTTCATCGAGGACGTAAAGCACCCCGCGCAGATTCGAGCCGAGCTGGGCCGCGAGCCGGATGCGTTGCGATTCGCCGCCGCTCAGGGTTTTGGCGGAACGCTCGAGCGCGAGATAACCGAGCCCGACGTTTTCCATGAAACGAAGCCGCTGCTCAATCTCCGGCACGAGATCGGCCGCGATGACTTTCTGCGTGCCGCGGAAGCGCAGCCTGCCGACTAACGAGAGCGCTTCGCCGGCGGAGCGAGCCGCGAACTCGTCGATTGTTTTGCCCTGTAAACGCACGTGGCGCGCGACCGGGTTCAGACGCGAGCCGTGGCAATCGGGACACGGCACCGCTTCTTCTTCCTCGATGGATTCAAATTGCCGCTCGGCGTTGAGTTCGTTCTCGAGCATCGACTCGCCCGTCTCTTCTTCATTCTTCTGCAGCTTCTCGTTCCAGATTTCGCCGAAGCCGGCGCACGTCTCGCACCAGCCGTGCGGCGAGTTGAAGGAAAACAGACGCGGATCGAGCTCCTCAAAGGCACGTCCGCAACCCGGGCAGCTCATCTCCGTGCTCACGACGGTCAGACGATTCTTTGCGTCCAGGAGATGCGCCGTGCCGCGGCCAATATCGAGCGCGCGCAGGACGAGGTTGCGCGCCTTGAGGATGCGCCGGGCGTCGATCATCCCGACGACGGCGTCGATAGTATGTTCCTTGAAACGCTCGAGCTTGCGGAATTGCGTGACCGGGATGAGCTGGCGATCGACATAGAGCGTGTCGAAGCCCTGCCGCTCGGCCCAGCGCGCGACTTCGGTGTGGAATCCCTTGCGCGCTTTGACCAGCGGCGCGAGGACCTTGAGCGGCCCGCGCCGCGCCGC
>JACCZO010000026.1 GCA_013695925.1 Chthoniobacterales bacterium | reverse complement strand
CGACCAGCTCGAAATTCATTTTCTCCGGCAACCCGCCGACGTTGTGATGGCTCTTAATGAGCGAAGCCGGGTTGCCACCGATGGCGACACTCTCGATCACATCGGGATAGAGCGTGCCCTGGGCGAGAAAACGATAACCGGCGTGCGGCCGCTTGTCGGCCCGGTCCTGTTCCAGAAGTTCCTTGGTCGCCTCTTCGAACACCTTGACGAATTCGCCGCCGATCACCTTGCGTTTCGTCTCGGGATCGGTCACCCCCTCGAGCAGGCGGAGGAAACTCTCCGAGGCATCGACATACTTGAGCTTGATCTGGAAATTTTCCCCAAAGACGCGCTGCACGATCTCAGCCTCGTTTTGCCGCAGGAGCCCGTTGTTGACAAAGATGCAGGTGAGCTGCTCGCCGATCGCCTTGTGCAAAAGGGCGGCCGCGACCGACGAATCGACCCCGCCGCTCAGGCCGAGCACGACTTTCTCGTCGCCCACTTGCTGCCGGACGCGGGCGCAGGCTTCGTCGATGAACGAGCCCATCGTCCAATCCATCGCGCAATGGCAGATGCGAAAGAGGAAATTCTCGATGATCTCTTTCCCGCGCGGGGTGTGCGAGACCTCGGGATGAAACTGGAGCGCGTAAAGCCGGCGTGCGCTGTCCTCGATCGCGGCGAAGGCGGAATTCTCCGTGCGCGCGATGGCGTGAAAACCTTCCGGGAGGGCGGTCAGCTTGTCGCCGTGACTGTTCCAGATGTCCAGCTGTTCGCCGAGCCCGTCGAAGAGCGGGGTGCGGCCTTCGATTTGCAAAACGCCAGCCCCGTATTCGCGCCGGCCGCTAAACTCGACCTCGCCCCCGAGATGGCGAGCCATCAGTTGCATGCCGTAACAGATGCCAAGGACCGGAATGCCTAACGAAAAAATATGCGGATCGATCTGGGGAGCATTCGTTTCATAGACGCTGGCCGGGCCGCCCGAGAGGATGATCCCTTTCGGGGCGAGCTGCTCGATTTCCGCCGCCGGAATGCCATGCCGGACGATCTCGGAATAGACCTGGCACTCGCGCACCCGGCGCGCGATCACCTGGGTGTATTGCGAGCCGAAATCGAGAATCAGGACTCGAGAATGCGCCGGCGTCGTCACGGGAGATGAGGGGCCGGAAGCCGGCAGAGTGACTTGGTTTCGAGAGAAAGGGGCTTCATCTGGAAAAGTAAAAGGGCGCGCTTGCTTTGCAAGAGAAGAGGAGCGCAGGAAATGATTTCCTGCGATTCATATCCAGGTGCACGCCCGATGATCGATTCCGACCTTCTGTTGCAGGCTTACCGTCTGGGCGTTTTCCCGATGGCGATGGAGACCGGGGAGATCCGCTGGTTCTCGCCCGACCCGCGCGCCATTCTGCCGCTGGAGACCTTTCACGTTCCGCACGGTCTGAAGCGCGAGCGCCGCGCCGCCCGGATCGAGATCAGGATCAACACCCGCTTCGAGGAGGTGATCCGCGCCTGCGCCGAGAGGCCCGACACCTGGATCAACGGCGAGATCATCGAGAGCTACGCTCGTCTCCACAAGCTCGGCGCGGCCCACTCCGTCGAGGCCTGGTTGGCTAACGAACTGGTCGGCGGCCTCTACGGGGTTGCGATTGGCGGCGCCTTTTTCGGCGAATCAATGTTTCACCGCGTGACGGGCGCGTCCAAGATTGCGCTCTGGGCGTTGGTCGAACATTTACGCGAGCGGCGCTTTGCGCTCCTTGATACGCAGTGGCTCACGCCGCATTTGCAACAGTTCGGCGCGAAGGAAATCTCGCGCGCGCTTTACCTGCATCTGCTGAGTGCGGCAGTCGACCTGCCGCGCACATTTCTCTAGCGCCTAACGAAACATGACGAACGAGCGTGGACACGCGGAAGCATCTCGCTCGGGAGGGACGCGCTTCCGCGCATCCAGTTCAGTCTCGGCCTGACCGCACCCGCTTGCCTGTGGACGAGAATCCGCCATAGTGACAGCCCGGCGTGCCGAAACCCGTTTCGGATTTCGCGTTTCGCGTTTCGCGAATTTTCCGCCTTGGCTGGGTAGCTCAGTTGGTAGAGCAGAGGACTGAAAATCCTCGTGTCGGGGGTTCAATTCCCTCCCCAGCCACATCTCTTTGTAAATGTGGCAATTACGCGCTGAATGAGTGGCATAGTCATAACAAAACAGGTGCAAAGTCATAATCTGTCCCCGATGCGCTGGGTGTTTTAGGCGGTCGCCGAAAGCCTTCGCGCTGCCCCCTTTGCAGTGCATTTCTGGCGCGCGAACCGATCTCGGCATCAATAATTACCTGCCGTTGTGTATCAATAGCGATCCATTGACGTGCTTCTTCCAATC
>JACCZO010000018.1 GCA_013695925.1 Chthoniobacterales bacterium | reverse complement strand
GATATTGCCCACCACCAAGACAAGGCTCAAGACCGCGATCGCGAAAAGCACGTTCACAATCAGCTCACGGCCGACGAAGCGATCGATCAATTTCATGACGGCATGTTCAGGCGCCGTTCCATCCAGCGCGGGTCTGATTTTGTCAATTCTTATCGCCCTCGGAGGACGAGCAAGGAAGGGGCAAGATCTTATTGGTAAAACTCTTGTTACCAAATTCCGACTTAATTGGATTGACCGAAAACAGGCGAGTTTATTACACCCTTCAATCGCAACCAATGAATAACCATATTAGCGACGCCAATCCTGCAAAAGCTATAACGCCCCACCAGAAGTCAGAAAACGGCCCGAGCCGGCGCAAGTTCCTGAGCTAGGTTAGTGCCGCCCTCGCGACCGGTGCGCTCCTCGGGAAAATCCCGCAGGCGGCGGCCCAAGCCAGCAACGCCCTCGCTGCGCCTGCCGCCACGACGGATCCTCGTTTGCGGCAGGCCTTCGCTCTCCGGGTCGCTGCCGCCACGAAAGAGGCGCAAGTTCCGGTTCCGCCGCACACCGCCAACGGGGACGAACAGCTTTATCCCGACAAGTCCGGCACTTATTCCAAGGGAATCCTGCAGGATGGGATTGGCCTCGTGAACCTGGCCGCGTTCAGGTCTTTCCGCCGCGCCATCAACAGCGGTAAATTTGAGGACTTCGAAAACGTCATTACGGGCGGTCCGCGAACGATGAATGGTCCGCTCGGCGGCCGCGCCTTTAACTTGGAAGGCAGTGACGGCGTCCAGTTGGGCAATGCCCCCTCACCCGCCTATCAGATTAATCAGGTTGTCGTCCCGCCTGCACCCACCCTTGCGAGCGAAGAATATGCCGCGGAATTGATCGAGCTTTATTGGGCCTCGCTCCTGCGCGACGTCGCCTTTACTGACTATTCGTCCGATCCCACTGCCGCCCACGCGGCGAACGAGCTGACCAGCCTTCCGGCTTACACTGGTCCGCGCGATAGTTTCGGCAGGGTCACGCCCGATCTCCTCTTTCGCGGGACGTATCCTGGCGACACCGTCGGACCGTACCTCTCGCAGTTTTACATCCAGCCCACCTACATGGGTGTGCAGCCGATGTCGCAACAGCTGGTCACCTACGCGCAGGACCTCGATTACATGACCTACCCGACGACATTCCAGCAGGTCCAGAATGGGATCGACACCGGCGTGCCGTTGCAATTCGATCCGCAGCCGCGCTACCTGCACGATGGACGCGGCCTCTGTTCCTTCACGCACGTCGATGTGCTCTTTCAGTCGTTCTTCACCGCCTACCTCGTCCTCGGCAGTATGGGCGCCCCGATCAACCCGGGAAATCCTTACGCCTTTGCCACGAAACAAAACGGCTTCGGCACCTTCGGCGGTCCCGATTTCGCCGCCTCCATCGCGGCCGTGGCTCGGCTCGCGCTCAACAGCGTTTGGTATCAAAAATGGTGGATCCATCTCCGCCATCGCCCTGAATCGGGCGGCGCGATTGTCCGCCAAATCCTGACCGGCGCCGGCAACACGCTCGATGGTCACGTGGCCGACACCGTCCTCAACTCGAACGCCGTCCAAGCCAGTTTCAACAAATGGGGAGATTACTTTCTCGCCCAAGCCTTCCCCGAAGGCTCGCCCACTCACCCCGCCTATCCGACCGGCCACGGCGCCGTCGCCGGTGCTTGCATCACCGTCCTGAAATTTTTCTTCGACGGAAATTTTGTCGTCCCAAACCCGATGGTCTCCACACCCGATGGGCTCAATCTCGTTCCCTACACGGGTGGGGACGCCGGGCAAATGACGGTCAACGGCGAGCTGAACAAGCTGGCAAACAACGTTTCCTTCGGCCACGGGATCCTCGCGGGCATTCACTGGCGCTCCGATACCACTTCCTCGATCCAATTGGGAGAAGCCGTTGCCATCAGCATGCTGCAGGATCGGGCCGCGACTTATCCGGAAAAATTCACGATCAACCTGACCAAGATCGACGGCTCGATCGCGACCATTTCCAACCGGTAATAGGACAATAAACGGGCCGTGCCACGGCCCTCCCTAGTTTGCTTCCGGCGCAAGCTCGCTAACTTGATCGCCGCATGCCGGAAGCAATCTACGACGTGGCCATTATCGGTGGCGGACCCGCCGGGAGCACCGCCGCCACCCTCCTCGCCCGGGCCGGCCGGCGGGTGATCGTTTGCGAGCGGGAAAAATTTCCGCGCTTCCATATCGGTGAATCGCTCCTGCCGATCAGCATGAAGACTTTCACCCGGCTCGGAGTGCACGAAAAATTCGAGCGGGCCGGTTTCCTCCGGAAGTATGGCGGGGAAATGGCCGGCGCCTGTTCCGAAAAGGGAGTGAAATTCTACTTCAAGGATGGTTACCGCTCCCAAACCGAAACCTCCTACCAGGTCCCGCGCGCGGAATTCGACAAGGTTTTGCTCGATCATGCGGCCGAGAACGGCGCCGAAGTGCGCGAGCAGACTCCGGTTAAAAAAGTCGAATTCTTCGACGATCACGTCGAACTGCAGATCGAGCAGGAAAAGATCAGCGCGCGCTACGTCATCGACGGGAGCGGCCGCCATTCCGTTCTCGGGAATCACTTCAAACTCAAAGAGACCTATCCGCACCTCCAAAAAATTTCGATCTTCGCCCACTACGAAGGGGTGGAAGCGGATGAAGGCCGCGACGGAACCCTAACCCGCCAACTGCGCGCGGCCGATCGCTGGTTCTGGTATGTCCCCTTGCCTGACGAACGGGCCAGTATCGGCGTCGTGCTCGACACCGCGCTCTATAAACAGGCCAAAAAATTACCCGAGCAGTTCCTCGAGGAATCGCTCGCCGAACAGCCTTTTCTCGCCCGGCGCATGATCCACGCCCGCCGCGTCACCCAGGTTTACGCCAGCGCCGATTTTTCCTATCGCCAAACCCGTCTCACCGGCGACCGCTGGATGCTCGCGGGCGACGCCGCCGGTTTCATCGATCCGGTTTTCAGCAGCGGCGTTTTTCTCGCCCTCCTCGCGGGCGAACAATGCGCCGACATCCTTCACGTCGTGCTCGAGCAACCGAAAAAAGCGCCACGCCTTTTCGCGAAATACGAGCGCTTGCTTCGCCGCGTTATGAAAGGCTACCTGCGTTTTGTCGACGCCTGGTATTCCAAAGAATTCATTGAGGTCTTCCTTTATCCACAAGACGTCCTCCAGATTCCGCCGGCGGTAAATGCGGTCCTGGGCGGCAACATCAGCGG
>JACCZO010000017.1 GCA_013695925.1 Chthoniobacterales bacterium | reverse complement strand
CGTCGGCGATGACGACACCCTGATAGAGCATGGCCATTCGCGTGCCGATGCGGAAGGCGCTGTCCATTTCATGGGTGACGATAACCGAAGTCACTTTGGAACGCTCGGTCAGGCTGATGATTAATTCGTCGATGACAGAACTGATGACCGGGTCGAGCCCGGCGGAGGGTTCGTCGAAAAGAATCAGCTCGGGATCCATGACGAGGGCGCGGGCGAGGCTGACCCGCTTGCGCATCCCGCCGCTGAGCTCAGAGGGCATCTGATTTTTCGACTCCATCATTCCGACGAGCTCGAGCTTTTCGTCGACGATCTGGTCGATCTCGGCCGTGGTCTTGCGGGTCAATTCCTCCAGCGGCAGGGCGATGTTGTCGCGCACATTGCGCGAGCTGAGAAGGGCGGAATACTGATAAACCATCCCGATCTGTGCCCGGACCTGCTGGAGCTTGCGCCGTTTCAGGCGCGCGATATCGAACTGCTTGAAAAAGATCTCGCCCGCGGTCGGCTGGAGGATGCCGAGAATGAGGCGCAGAATGGTGCTTTTCCCGCTCCCGCTCTGACCCATGATGACGAGGCGATCGAGAGGCTCGACCTTGAGGGAAACGCCAGCGAGGACTTTTTTCCCGGGAAACTCGAGTTCCACATCGCGGAGCTCGACGACATGATTTGGCGCCTCGTTCACGGGAAGAAAACGATGTAGACGATGTTGAAGACGGTGTCGAAACCGATCACGACCGTGATCGCAGTCACGACGCTCGAGGTGGTGGCGGTGCCGACACCGGCCGCGCCGCCCTTTACCGTGAGCCCGCGATAGCAGGCGATCGCACCGATCAGCAGGCCGAACATGAAGCTTTTCAGAACGCCGGTGACGATGTCGCGAATGAGCAGGCTGTGGACAACGAGATCCTGGAAATAAACGAAGGCGATATTGAAATAGGCGCGCGAAATAAGCGCCGAGGCAAAGATCGCGGCCAGGCTCGAAATGACGCTGAGACAAGGCACGAGGGCGAAGAGCGCCAGCATCCGCGGCGCGACGAGAAAGCGGAGCGGCCCGATACCCATGGCCTCGATTGCCTCGACCTCTTCCGAGACCTGCATCGTCCCAAGCTCAGCGGTAAAGGACGCGCCGATCCGCGCCGCGAGCATGATGCCGGTGAGCAACGGCCCGAGTTCGCGGGTGAAAGCGATTGCGACCAGGCCCGGCACGAGACGCTCCATGCCGAAGCGCTCCAATTGATAGCCGGTGAGCAGCGCCATCGTGAGACCAAGAAAAAACGAAACCATCGCGACGAGCGGCACAGAGCCCACCCCGGCCCGCTCGGTGTAGCGAAAGAAGCTCGAAGCGCGAAAAGGGACGCGCCCGCGCCGGATGCGATCGGTCGTCTCGGTGATCGTATTAATGATGAACCAGAACATGCTCCCGATCTCCTGGAGCACGGAGCGGCTCTTCTCACCGACTTCCGCCACAAGGTCGGCCGGGGCGTTGACCAACGTCTCGGCGGTGCCGGGCGGTGGGGAAGAGTTCACGGCCATACTGGGGGAAGTTGCCTAACTTCGAATCAGCGGCAACTTTTCCGAGCCCGACGCCGGTCTTCGGTCCACGCGCGAATTCCAATTATGCACCGATTCCATCACATCATCTGGCTGGGCAGTCTGCTCCTGGCCAGTTCGATCGCAGCTCAGGAGAAAGACGAACCAATGAAATTCGGAATGGTGATTCATGGCGGCGCGGGGACGATCGAGCGCAGTACGATGACGCCGGAAAAGGAGCAGGCTTATCGCACTGCGCTCGAGCAATCGCTCAAGGCTGGCTATGCCATTCTGGAGCGCGGTGGATCGAGTCTCGACGCGGTCGAGGCGGCAATTCATGTGCTGGAGGACAACCCGCTTTTCAACGCCGGCAAAGGCGCCGTCTTCACCCACGAGGGAACGAATGAACTTGATTCCTCGATCATGGATGGCAAGACGCTCGCGGCTGGCGCGGTCGCCGGGGTGAAACACATCCGCAATCCAATCAGCGTCGCGCGGATGGTAATGGAGAAATCGCCGCACGTCATGCTCACGGGCGAGGGGGCGGAGGCGTTCGCGAAAGAAATGGGCGTCACGCTGGTGGATGCGAAATACTTTTATACGGAAGAGCGCTGGCAGGAGCTCCAGAAGGAGAAGAAATCCACCGCACCGAAAAGCGACCAGGATCGCCACGGAACGGTCGGCGCTGTTGCGCTGGACAAGGCGGGCAATCTCGCGGCCGGCACTTCCACCGGAGGGACGACGAACAAGCAATTCGGTCGGGTCGGCGATTCGCCGATCATCGGCGCCGGGACTTATGCGAATAACGAAACGTGCGCCGTCTCGTGCACGGGCGACGGCGAATACTTCATCCGAGCGGCCGTTGCGCACACCGTCTCGGACCTGATGCAATACAAAGGAATGCCGGTGCCAGAGGCCGCCGAAACCGCGCTCGAAAACGCCAGGAAGCTCGGCGGCACCGGCGGCCTGATCGCCCTCGACAAGGACGGGAACTTTGCGATGCCGTTCAACACCTCGGGAATGTACCGCGGCAAAGTCGGGGCCGACGGCAAAGCGAGCGTCGAGATTTATCGTTAGGGCCTAACGGAGCTTTCTCTCGCGCTTCGCAGAGCGAAGTGTCTACAACAACGTACTCCCTCTGGGAGGCGCGGGGGGAGCTATTCGACGATATCGAGCGTCGCCTTCTGCCCATGCCGCGCCGCGGCGCTGGAAAGCAACGCGCGAAGCGCGCGAATGGTCTGCCCATTGCGCCCGATGATGCGGCCGACATCGGTCTGCCGCATCTGCAATCGGAAGACGGTCATGCGGCCGTTCGGGATTTCCGAGAGCATGACTTCATCGGGGAATTCGACGAGCTGTCGAATGATAAACTCGAGGAATTGTCTCACGCCTCCGAGACTAGTACCGCCTCGGCTCGTTGTCCAATTCTGGAGGGACGGTCCGCCTCAGGCGGATGTCGTCCCTGATTCTGAAACGCGGACGGGACCCGCCCCGGCGGGCAGGCTTTGCGCGTCCCTCCACGGGATCTCGCGGAATCTTACTCCGCCGCAGCTTCAGCCGGCGCGGGTTCCGCTTCAGCCGGTGTCGCGGCGGCACGCGCCTTGGTCTTTTTCAGGAGGCTGCGGACCGTATCTGACGGCTGGGCGCCGCGCGCGAGCCAATGCTCGGCCCGGTCCAGCTTTAACGTGCTGTTTTCACCCTGCACCTTGGGATCGTAGGTCCCGATGATTTCGATGAATTTTCCGTCGCGCGGGCTGCGGCTATCGGCCACGACGACTTTGTAATACGGGCGATTCTTCGCGCCTTCTCTGCGTAATCTGATTGAAACGGCCATTCGGGAAAAGTTGAGAGTTAGTAGTTGATCCGCCTCAGGCGGATTGAGAGGGGGCGGAACAAATCGCCCGATTCGAGAAAATCGCAAGTCAGCTCTTCATGCGCGACATTTGCGCCATCATTCGCTTCATCTTGCCGGCGTTCTTCATCAGCTTGCGCATCTGGTTGAAACGCTGGAGCAAGTCGTTCACCTCCGTCACCGTGCTGCCGCTCCCACGCGCGATCCGCTGCCGTCGGCGCGCATTCAGAATATCGGGGCGCCGCCGCTCCTCGTCTGTCATCGAAAGGACGATCGCCTCGGTCCGCTTTATCTGTTTTTCGTCGACGTTCAGGTCCTTGATGTTGCCCACGCCAGGCAACATCCCGAGGATGTTTTCGAGCGGCCCGAGTTTTCGCATCATCTTGAACTGGGCCAGGAAATCGTTGAAATCGAAGGAAGCGGTCCGGAGCTTTTTCTCCATCCGGGCGGCTTCTTCCTCGTCGATCGCTTCGGCTGCTTTCTCGACCAGGCCAAGGATGTCACCCATGCCGAGGATCCGCCCCGCGAGGCGATCCGGCACAAACGGCTCAAATTGGTCGAGCTTTTCCCCGACCCCGGCAAACTTGATCGGCCGCTGCGTCACCTCGCGCATCGAGAGGGCCGCGCCGCCCCGCGCGTCGCCGTCGAGTTTCGTGAGCACGATCCCAGTGATGCCGAGCGCTTCGTGGAAATGAGTCGCGACGCTCACTGCCTGCTGGCCGGTCGCAGCATCAGCCACCAGCAGCACTTCCTGCGGCTTGAGCAATTCCTTGAGCTGCTTGATTTCCTCGATCAGGACGGCGTCGATCTCCTGTCGCCCCGCGGTGTCGAAAATTTGGACGTTGCCGGTTTGTTCCGCGGCCCAATTCAAACTCGCTGCCGCCGCGCGTTTCACGTCCTTTTCGTTAGGCGACGGGGTGAAGACCGGCACTCCCACCTGCCGGCCCAGGGTCGCCAGCTGCTCGATCGCGGCCGGGCGATGCAAATCGCACGCGATCAGGAGCGGGTTGCGTCCCTGCTTCTTCAAGTAGCCGGCGAGCTTCGCGGAGGAGGTCGTCTTGCCGGCGCCGTTCAGGCCGACCATCAGAATGCGGGCCGGCTTGTCGAGATTGAGCGGCGTGGCGTCGCCGCCGAGGAGCGCGGTCAGCTCGTCGTGGAAAATCTTCACGACCTGCTGCCCGGGTGTTACGCTGCGCAGCACTTCCTCGCCCAGCGCCTTGTCCTTTACCTGAGCGACGAACTTCTTCGCGACCTGATAATCGACATCCGCCTCCAGGAGCGCGAGGCGCACCTGGCGCATCGCGTCGGAGACGTTCGTCTCCGTGATCGAGCCGTGGCCGCGGAGATCTTTGAAGATGTCCTGCAATTTGTCGCCGAGTTGTGAAAACATGTGTCGTTAGGCTGGAGGCTGTTTTGGGATTGGTTCTCTAACACGAACCGACCTTCCTTGCCACCGCGCCCGACCTCAATGGTGGAGCGAGACTCCGTCGAGCCCACGGGACTGGCTCGCGGCGATCTCCCACCGCCTTCCTCTCACCGATCTGGCCGCGGCTGGAAAGAGCGGCCGGTTCATGGTAGTAAACCGGCCCCGGACACCTTCCCGGCCTAACGAATATGTTTTCACAACTCGGCGATAAACTGCAGGACATTTTCAAGGATCTGCGCGGTCACGGCTCGATCACCGAGGTAAACGTGACCGATGCGATGCGCCAGGTGCGGCTTGCCCTGCTGGAGGCGGATGTCGATTACCAGGTCGCGAAAAAATTCGTCGCCCGGGTGAAGGACAAGGCGCTGGGCGAAGATGTTCTGCGCAGTGTGACGCCTGGTCAGCAGGTGGTGAAAATTTTCCACGACGAATTGACCGCTCTTCTCGGGGGCGACGCCGAGCCGCTCAATCTCGACAAGCCCGCCCGCATCCTCATGGTCGGCTTGAACGGCGCCGGCAAAACGACTTCGTCCGCCAAGCTCGCCGCCTGGCTGAAAAAGCAGGGGCGCGCTCCGTTGCTCATCGCCTGCGATTTGCATCGGCCGGCCGCGATCGAACAACTGGCGACTCTCGGCAAGCAAGTCGGCGTGCCCGTATTCACTCCCTCGCCTAACGAGAAGGAGGTGAAGCGCGCGGCCGCCGCCAGTCTCGACTGGGCCGCGACTCAAACCGGCAACGTGCAGATTTTCGACACCGCGGGACGGCAGGAAATCGACGAGGT
>JACCZO010000472.1 GCA_013695925.1 Chthoniobacterales bacterium | reverse complement strand
ACTGGAAGGTCGGGCCGCTCGGCCTTGATCGATTTCGTGAGTTCGATCCCATTCGCCCCGCCCCGCAAACCGATGTCGACGACCGCGAGGTCGAAACGTTTCGAGCGGATTGCATTGAGGGCGCTCCGGGTGCTATCGGCCTCGGTCACGACCTGCAGATCGTTCTGCGAATCGAGGAGCTGGGTCATTCCTTTGCGGAAAAGCGGGTGATCATCCACCAGCAGGATGGCCCGCTTTTTCGCGTTGGTGCCGGCCGGAGGATTTTTTGGGTGTTTCATGAACGTCATCAAAGCGCACTAACAAATCGCAGGGGAGGGGCGGGTGGATTGCAATCTTTCGCGGAAGCACGCAAATAAATAGGGTTTTTTCCGAGGCAAGGGCTGCCGCGGCCGCGCGCCATTTTTGGCCCGGGCAGGGCAGCCGAGGGGGAAGACGGTTATCATTGTCCCGCCTGCGGAGTGCTGGTCTATGGCCGTGACCGTGAAGCCGTCGCGCTCCATCATCGCCACGTTTTTTCCCCCAGCAGTCTTATCTCCGAGGCAAAGGTGCCTGGAACCCGCCGCCGCCCGCGTCTGGTCGGGCGCCGACCGCCTCGCTGCCTGGCGAAACTTCAGCGAGCAGCGAGCGCAACTGATGGAAGTCGAAAGGCTTGGTAAGATATTCATCAAAGCCGGCCTGAAGCCCGCGTTCCTTCTCGCCAATTTTTTCGTGAGCCGTTAGGGCAACGGTTTTTTTCCAGGGCTGCCGTTTTTTTGCCTCCGCCACGAGATCAAGCCCATTGCCATCGGGCAGCCCGATGTCGCTCACCAGGACGTCAAAGCGCCAATTCGCGAGCAGGCGGAGGGCTTCCTGCATGTTGGCCGCGCTCGCTACTTCGTGGCCGCAATGGATCAGTAAATTTGCCAGAACGACGCGACTATCTTCATGGTCCTCGACGAGCAGGATATTCACATCCTTCCAATCGAATTAATTACTCCGATTGCGTGTCCCATTCCGTGAGACACGCAGCCAACGGGCGAGAATCGAATCAAGGGAGAAAGCGAGGATTTTATTTTATGGGTACTATTCTGATTATCATTCTCATCCTTCTCTTAATCGGCGCGTTCCCTGCCTGGCCTCATAGCTCAAGTTGGGGTTATTTTCCGACTGGCGGAATTGGATTGATTCTGTTAATCGTGCTTATTCTCGTCCTCACCGGACGGTTCTAACTTACACTTCGTCTGTCGCCGGCCAGTGACCCCTTCCCGTTAGGCGGCTTCCCCGCTCCAGCTCCGGAAGCGACGGAATGGAGAAAACTCCGCGCGTGGCACTCAGTTTTTTTCTGTGTCTCGGATCAGTGAAAGTGATCCGGCCGAAGTCCTAACGGGAAACGTTTGTTAGACCAGGAGATAGAAACAATCCTTTTAGAAAGGTAGAAGACAAATGCCAAAGGGAGATAAGTCCAGTTACACCGAGAAACAGAAACGCAAAGCGGAGCATATCGAAGAGGGCTACGAAAAGCGTGGTATCTCGGAGAAAGAAGCGGAGAGCCGGGCCTGGGCGACTGTGAACAAGGAAGACAAGGGCGGAAAGAAAAGTGGTTCGGGCCGGGGCAAGAAATCGAGCAAGGTGAGCTCGCGCAAAGGCGGCAAAGCTTCCAAGGGCGGGGCGAAGAAGAAGTAAAAGCTCTGACAGTCCCAACTGTCGTCCACCTCGCCTGAGGTGGCGGGGGCCACACCCGGCCTGTGGGCCGGGAACAAATTCAAGGGAAAAGATCAGATGAAAGCATTAGTTTGGCATGGCAAAAGCGACGTCCGCTACGAAAACGTCCCGGACCCGCAAATCGAAGATCCGCGCGACGTCATCGTGCAGATCACCAGCACCGCGATCTGCGGCTCCGACCTGCACCTCTTTGACGGTTACATGCCGGCGATGGAAGAGGGCGACATCCTCGGCCACGAGCCGATGGGCAAGGTCGTCGAAGTGGGGAAGAGCGTGAAAAACCTCAAGGTCGGCGATCGCGTGGTCGTGCCTTTCACCATTGCCTGTGGCGAATGCTTCTTTTGCCAAAAGGAACTCTACTCCTGTTGCGACACGACGAACCGCGACGCCGAAGCCGCGGCCAAGCTCATGGGTCATGCGCCCGCCGGCTTATTTGGTTACTCCCATATTACCGGTCATTATCCCGGGGGCCAGGCCGAATACCTCCGGGTCCCGTACGCCGATGTCAGCCCGCTGAAGATCGAAAACGACACTCTGAGCGACGAGCAGGTCCTGTTTCTCTCCGATATCTTCCCGACCGGTTACATGGCGGCGGAGAATGCCGAGATCGAACCGGGCGACACCGTCGCCATCTGGGGCTGCGGACCGGTCGGCCAGTTTGCCATTCAAAGCGCCTGGATGTTCGGCGCGGGTCGGGTCATCGCGATCGACCGCGTGCCCGAGCGCCTGCAGATGGCGGAGGAAAAAGGCAAAGCTGAAGTCATCAATTTCGAGAAAATCGAAGGCAGCGTTTACGATCGCCTCCAGGAAATGACCAAAGGCCGCGGCCCGGATCGCTGCATCGATGCCGTCGGCGCCGAAGCCCACGGGAGTGGGAGTTTCGACGCCGTCCTCGACAAGGCCAAGGCCGCGGTCTATCTCGCGACCGATCGCGCCCATGTCCTGCGCGAAGCGATCATCTGTTGCCGCAAAGCCGGCACCATCTCCATCCCGGGCGTGTATGGCGGGTTCCTCGACAAAATCCCGATGGGCGCCGCGATGAACAAGGGCCTGACGATGAAGATGGGCCAGACCCATATGAAACGTTACACCCAGCCCTTGCTCGACCGGATCAACGCGGGCGAGATCGATCCCTCCTTTGTTATTACCCACAACCGCCCGCTCACCGAAGGTCCCGAGCTCTACAAGACCTTTCGCGACAAGAAAGACGGTTGCATCAAGGTCGTCCTCAAGCCCTGAACGGGCCAACATGGATACAACCCCATACTGGCTAAGCACCGCCCAGACCGAGCCTTACCCCTCTCTGTCCGAGACTCTCACCGTCGACGTCCTGGTGGTCGGCGGCGGGATTACCGGCCTCACCACTGCCTATCTCTTGCGCCGGGCGGGAATGAGCGTCGCCCTTGTCGAGCGCGGCCGGATCGGCCGGATCGATACCGGCCATACCACCGCGCACCTCACCGCCGTGACCGATCTCCGCCTCCATGAGCTGGTGGAAAATTTCGGACGCGACCACGCCCAGGCGGTCTGGGATGCGGGCGCGGCCGCGATCGAGCAGATCGAAGAGAACGCCACCCGCGAAAAAATCGCCTGCGAGTTCACCCGCGTTCCCGGTTATCTCCACGCCCCGCGAAACGACGGCGGGGAAACCGACCGCCAGAAATTCCAGCAGGACGCCGAATTGGCGAACGAGTTCGGGTTCGACGCCGCCTATCTCGATTCCGTGCCGCTGATGGAGCGCCCCGGCATTCGTTTTTCCAACCAAGCCAAATTTCATCCGCTCAAGTATCTCGCTGGCCTTGCCCCCCTCATTCCGGGCGAGAACAGCTATCTCTTCGAAGAAACCGAGCCCGACGAGTTCGACGACCAGAAACGGCGCGCCCGCTTCGGCCGCCATTGGATCAACTACGGCTTGCTCGTCATCGCCACCCACAACCCGGCCCTGGGCGAAGCCGGCATCGTCAGCGGGACGACTTTCCAGACCAAGCTCGCCCTTTACACCAGCTACGCGATTGGCGCGCGCATCCCACGCGACTCACTCCCGCGCGCTTCCTTCTGGGATACCAACGACCCTTACCAATATCTCCGGGTCGACCGCCACGGCGACGAAGACTACGCCATCCTCGGCGGGGAAGATCATAAGACCGGCCAGGTCGAGGAAACCGAAAGCCGTTACCATCGACTGGAGTCATCCCTGCGCGACTTGGCGCCGCA
>JACCZO010000330.1 GCA_013695925.1 Chthoniobacterales bacterium | reverse complement strand
GAGAAAGCTTACGCCACCTTGGTGGAGCAGATTTCCAATATCGACGACGAGATCGCAGAAGCGGTTCTCGAAGAGAAGGAAGTTACGCCGCAGATGCTGAAGGCAGGAATTCGCCGCCAGACAATCGCGAACAAATTTGTGCCCGTCGTCGGTGGTTCCGCCTTTAAGAACAAGGGCGTGCAATATCTCGTCGACGCGGTGATCGATTATCTCCCTGGTCCGCTCGACATTCCGCCCGCGATCGGCATGGAACCCGACACGCACGAGAAAATGGAAGCGCCTACGGATGACAACGGCAGATTTTGCTCGCTCGCCTTCAAACTTTGGAGCGATCCGTTTGTCGGGAAACTGGTTTTCTTCCGCGTTTACTCAGGTTCACTTTCGAAAGGCGATAACGTCTACAACCCGCGCACGAACAAGCGCGAGCGCATCTCGCGTTTGATCCAGATTCAAGCCGACAAGCGCGAAGATATCGACACCTGTTACTCGGGCGACATCGCGGCTATCGTCGGAATCAAGAACATCACGACCGGCGACACGCTCTGCGACGAGGATCACCCGATCCTGCTCGAGCCGCCTTCGTTCCCTGATCCCGTTATCTCAATGGCGATCGAGCCGAAGACGAAACAGGACCAGGAGAAAATGGCCGTCGCCTTGCAGCGGCTCTCCGAAGAAGATCCGACCTTCAAGGTTTACACTCACGAAGACACCGGCCAGACGATTATCGCCGGCATGGGCGAGCTCCATCTCGAGATCATCCGCGATCGCATGCTCCGCGAATTCAAGGTCGACGCGAACGCGGGCAAACCGCAGATCGCCTACCGCGAAACCATCACCGCGCCGGCCGACGGCGAAGGCAAGCTGATCAAGCAGTCCGGTGGTCGCGGTCAGTACGGCCACGTCATCGTCAAGGTGCAGCCTAACGAGCGCGGCAAAGGCATCACGGTCGAGAACAAGGTCGTGGGCGGCAACATTCCGAAGGAATACATCCCGGCCTGCAAGAAGGGCATCGAAGAAGCGATGCTCAACGGCGTCATCGGCGGCTACCAGGTGATTGACGCCAATGTCGACATTGTCGACGGCTCCTATCACGACGTCGATTCGAACGAAATGGCATTCAAGCTCGCGGCAATCTTTGCGGTTAAAGACGCCTTCAAGAAAGCGAAGCCGATCCTGCTCGAGCCGATCATGAAGGTGGAAAACGCGACCCCGGAAGAATACCAGGGCGACATCATGGGCGACTTGAATCGCCGTCGCGGCAAAATCGCGAGCATCGAAGTGAAGGGTAACCTCACGATGGTCCAGGCCGAGGTGCCGCTCGCCGAAATGTTCGGTTACGCGACTGCCATCCGCTCACTTTCCAAGGGCCGTTCGAGTTACTCGATGGAGCCGTCACATTTCGAACAAGTGCCGCAACAGCTCGTCGCGGCCGTGCTCGACCAGAAGGAGACCAAATAACGTGGCCGACGCGCAACGCATTCGCATTCGCCTGAAAGCATTCGACCACCGGATGCTCGATCAATCTGCGGTCGACATCGTCGAGACCGCCAAGCGCACCGGCGCCCGGGTGGCGGGGCCGATTCCGCTTCCGACCCTGATCGAGAAATTCACGGTTAATCGCTCGCCGCACGTCGACAAAAAATCGATGGACCAATTTGAAATCCGCACCCACAAGCGCCTGCTCGACATCATCGAGCCGACCGCCAAGACGGTGGACGAGCTGAAGAAGCTCAACCTCCCGGCGGGCGTGGATATCACGATCAAGATTTAAGTTTTAGCAGCACACTTTTGCCAGCCCACGATCATGAGCATCGGACTTCTCGGAAAGAAAATCGGCATGACCAGCGTTTACGACGCGAACGGCAAGCTGCGCCCGGTCACCGTGATTGCGGCCGGGGATAACACGCTGCTTCGTCGCCTAACGGGCGAAAACGACGGCTATTCCGCGATCCAGGTTGGCTTCGACGTGCAGAAGGAATCGCGCGTGACGAAGGCGCTCCTCGGCGGATTCGGCAAAGCCAATTCCGAACCGAAGAAACTCGTTAGGGAATTCCGCCTCCAGGAGGATGCGCCGGAAGGCGAGATTAATCTCGCGGTGACACAATTTCAGCCGGGTGACTGGGTGGACGTGGTCGGTAAGTCCAAGGGCAAAGGCTTCCAGGGCGTGATGAAGAAACATAACTTCCACGGCCAGGGTGCGGCGCACGGTTCCAAGACCCACCGGCGCAACGGCGCTATCGGTAATCGTTCTACTCCCGGCCGCATCTGGAAGAACATGGGCATGCCCGGCCACATGGGCGACGAGCGCGTGACTGTGCAAAACCTGCGGATCCTGCAGGTGCGCGAAGCAGACAAAATCATTTTAGTGAGCGGCGCCGTGCCGGGCGCGAATGGCAGCTACGTTGTCGTTCGGCCGGCCCTTAAGAAACCCGCCGCCGCAACCGAGGCCAGTAAATGAGCGCGCAAGTCTTAACCGCCGCCGCCGCCAAAGAGGCGAACATCAATTTGATCGAGAACGGTCGCGGAACGCAGGCCATGCATGACGCCGTCGTGGCGATGCGCGCCGCGCGTCGCTCGGGCTCTGCCAACACCAAGACCAAAGCCGAAGTGAATCTCTCCGGTGCAAAACCATGGCGCCAAAAAGGCACCGGCCGGGCGCGTGCGGGTTACAAGTCTTCACCAATCTGGCGTGGTGGGGGTGTGGTCTTCGGACCCAAGCCCCGCGATTACACGAAGAAAGTTTCGAAGGCCACCCGTCGCCTCGCTTTTCAGAAAGCGCTGAGCGAGCGGATCAAGGCCGGCGACGTCCTGACGGTCGACGCGTTCAGCGTCAAAGAGCCGAAGACGAAGGCGTTCGTTAGCCTGGTCAAAGGTCACACCGACGCGAAGAAGGTGCTGCTCATTTCCGACGCGTTCGAAGAGACATTTTACCGCTCCGCGCGCAACGTGCGTCCGGTCCTGCTTGCGACCGCGACCGATGTGAACACCGAGCAACTCCTCGCGTTCGACAAGATCATCATCACCCCGAAGGCGCTCGAGCAATTGGCCGGGAGAATCAACTCATGAACGAGCCCTACGATTTAATCCAGACGGTGCAGTTGACCGAGAAGGCGTCGCTTCTGAGCGAGAAGCTCAATCAGTATGTCTTCCGGGTGAACCCGCGCGCGAACAAGATCCAGATCAAGCATGCGATCGAGCTTCTCTTCAAGAAGAAGGTCGTGTCGGTGAACACCTGTAATTACGCCGGCAAGAAAAAGCGCGAACGCCGCGCTGATTTCGGCCGCAAGGCGCACTGGAAAAAAGCCATCGTGACCCTGGGAGAGGGCGAGAAGATCGATCTCGTCTAATTAATTTATGGCCATTAGAGATTATCGCCCACTGACGCCGACGCAGCGTTTCAAGACGCTCTCGACGTTCGACGAAATCACCAGGTCGAAGCCGCACAAGTCTTTGACGGAAGTGAAAAAACGCAGCGGCGGCCGGAACAATAAAGGCCGTCTCACCTCGCGTCACATCGGCGGCGGGCACAAACAGAAATATCGCAAGGTCGACTTCAAGCGTCGCAAGCACGGCGTCGCGGCAGAGGTGATCGGCATTGAATACGATCCGAACCGCACCGCGCGTATTGCCTTAATCAAATATGCGGACGGCGAGATGAGCTACATTCTCGCGCCCGATGGCCTCGCGCCCGGCGCGACGGTGATGTCGGGACCGACCGCGCCCCCTGGAGTGGGAAATTCGCTTCCATTGAGCGAGATTCCGCTCGGCGCTGGGATTCACAATATCGAGATCGCTCCCGGTCGCGGCGGCCAGATTGCGCGCAGCGCCGGGCAACAGGCGACTTTGAGCAACCGGGAAGCGGGCTATGCGCTGGTGAAATTGCCTTCGGGTGAAATTCGCCGCATTCATGACACCTGCTGCGCCACGATGGGTCAGGTCGGCAATGTCGATCATCTGAACGTGGTCAGCGGCAAAGCAGGCCGGTCACGCTGGAAGGGTGTGCGCCCAACCGTCCGCGGCATGGTGATGAACCCAATCGATCACCCGAATGGCGGTGGCCAGGGCAAATCGAAGGGCGGCGGTGGCCGTCAGCATTTGACCAGCCCGTGGGGACAATTGGCCAAGGGCTTCAAGACGCGTTCCAAGAAAAAGCCGAGCGATCGCTTCATCATGCAGGATCGGCGCGTAAACCGAAAGAAGAAGAGCTAATTGCTATGGGCAGATCGCTAAAAAAAGGACCTTTTGTAGAGCCGTATCTTCTCGAGAAGATCGACAAGATGAACAGCGCGGGCGTGAAGAAACCCGTCAAGACCTGGTCGCGCCGCTCGATGGTGACCCCGGACTTTGTGGGGCACACCTTCCTCGTCCATAACGGCAAAATTTTTCAATCCGTGTTCGTGACCGAAAATATGGTCGGTCACAAACTCGGCGAGTTTTCACCTACCCGAATCTTTAAGAAGCACGGGTCGCACACCGCGAAGGTGACTAAATAGTGGAGGGTTGAGAGTTGAAAGTTGAGAGACGAGGGCCGTTAACGCGACTCTCAACTCTCCACTGTATCCTCTCAACTGCTCTGCTCCTGACAGCCGGAAGGCTGCCGGCGCAGAGGGATAGTTCTTTGTCAGATCCAAATCTTGAAACCGCAGAGGCGAAAGTGACGTCGGAGACGTTGTTGTCGCAGAATGATCTCTTGCGCAAACAGCTCTCGCTCGACCGCGAAACGCAGAAGACGCTGACCGACAGTCTCGTCGTCTCGAACGCGGAAGCGGAATTGTTTCGCCGGAAATTCGCGGAGTTGCAGCTGCGAATGGACGCTCTCGGGATCGAATCGGTCAGTAAAGACCGGGCCAAGCTCGAGCAGCGCCTGTTGAAAGCAGTGAGCGACCTTCAACTTATGAACAAGGAGAAGGAAGCGTACCGCGAGCAGTTGCTGAAGTTGACCGAAACGATGCTGCGCTATGTGAAAAGCACGGAAAGCGTGGATCCGCAGGCGCGGGCTGAGGTGGAGGCGCAGTTGCGCTCGACTAACCAGCTGTTGAGCGCGAGAGACGCTGAGGAAGAGCCGCGGCCCAATCTGATGGACGGCCAGGTCTTGAGCGTCAAGGAGGAGTGGTCGCTCGTGGTCGGCAACCTCGGGGCGCAGCAGGGAGTGAAGATCGGAATGCCGTTGCGCATCGTGCGCGGCGGGAAAACGGTCGCGACTCTGCGAGTGGTGGACGTGCGCGAAAAAATCAGCGGGGCGGTGATTCAGGAACTGGATTCGGAGAAGGTAAAAATAAAGGTTGGCGATCGCCTCCAGGTGGATGCGCGCCAGGATGTAAGTTTAAAATAGATGCAAGTAAGCTCGACATATCGTTACGCGAAGATTTCGGCGTTCAAAGCGCGCGAAGTCACTCGTGCCATCCAGGGCCTGCCGGTTTCGGCAGCGCTCGACCTTGTTGCGTTCAGCCCCAAAAAGGCGGCCGGCATGATCAGCAAGACGCTCAAGAGCGCCATTGCCAACGCGGAGAACAACGCCAACATGCGCGTCGAAGGACTGGTCGTGAAAGAAGCGACCGTTGGCGAAGGCCCGACGATGAAGCGCATGATGACGCGCGCGCGCGGTAGCGGCAGCACGATTCGCAAACGCAGCGCCCACATCCGGATCATTTTGACGGACGAGATCGAGATCAAGACGCGCGACAAAAAGAGCGGACAGAAGAGACCCGGGACCAAGAAGAGTCCTCGCACGAAGGCCGCAAGGGTCACGAAGGAAACGGCGACTTCGGAGACTCCTCAATCAGAAATCAGCAATCCGAAATCAGAAATTTAAATCATGGGACAGAAAGTTAATCCAATCGGTTTTCGTCTCGGGGTGAACCGCGACTGGCGTTCGCGCTGGTACGCCTCGCCCCAGGAGATGCCCGCGTTTCTGCATAACGACATCCAGATTCGCGACTACGTGAAGAAGAAGCTGCAGTTCGCTGCGGTCGCCAAGATCATCATCGAGCGCGCCTGGAACAGCATTCGCGTCACCATCCACACTGCGCGCCCTGGTATCGTGATCGGACGCAAAGGCGCCGAGATCGAGAAGATGACGGAAGAGATCTCGCGCATGGCGCAGGGCAAGCAGGTCAAGATCGACATCCAGGAAATCAAAACTCCCGAGCTCGACGCCCAGCTCGTGGCCGAGAACGTCGCGCTCCAGATCGAGCGCCGCATTGCTTATCGCCGCGCGATGAAAAAGGCGGTCCAGATCGCAATGGATTTCGGGGCGCAGGGGATCCGTCTCCGCAGTTCAGGCCGTTTGAACGGTGCGGAAATTTCCCGCTCGGAGTGGTATCGCGAAGGCAAAGTGCCGCTGCACACCCTCCGCACCCCGATCGACTACGGCTTCGCCGAGGCCAATACCGTCTACGGGAAAATCGGCGTGAAATGCTGGATTTGTAAGAAGGAAGAAGCGCCCGCCACCCCGGCAAACGCGCCCGCCGCGACGCCGGAAGCGGCCCCCGCAGCCTAACGAATTTTAAGGAGACACTGCCATGCCATTAATGCCCAAACGCGTAAAGTATCGCAAAACCCAGCGGGGAAGCCGCAAGGGCACGGCGTCGCGTAATCTCCGGATCGATTTTGGTGAATTCGGCCTGCAAACCCTCGAGCGCGCCTGGATCACCAACATCCAGATTGAAGCTGCCCGTGTTGCGCTCACCCGCAACATGAAACGCAAAGGCAAACTCTGGATCCGGATTTTCCCCGACAAGTCGGTCACTTCCCGTCCGCCAGAAACGCGGATGGGCAAAGGCAAAGGCCAGCCGGAGTACTGGGTCGCGACTGTGCGCCCGGGGAACATTTTGTTTGAGCTCGACGGCGTGCCGGAATCGATCGCGCGCGAATCGCTCCGGCTCGCGGCCGACAAGCTGCCGGTCCGGACCAAGTTTCTCACCCGCCATCACGTCGCGGCCTAACGACTAACGAGAAAAATGAAATTCAAGGAAATTCACGAAATGAGCACGGAGGAGTTGCTGACCAAAAAGCGCGACCTGCGCCAGGAAAGCCTTCATCTCCGGCTCCAGCAGCAGAGCGGCCAGCTCGAACAGCCGAGCCGGTTGCGCCTTCTGCGCCGGGATGTGGCGCGGGTAGAAACCGTGCTGACGCAGCGCGACAAACAGCCTGCGACGAAGAAATAACGATTATGGACGAAGCGACCCAACCGCAAACCCCGGCCACCGAATCAACTCGCGGCACGCGCAAGACGCGCGTCGGCCAAGTGATTTCCAGTGGGATGAACAAGACGATTGTCGTCCAGACGGTGACCCGCGTGCCGCACGCCACCTTCGGCAAGATCGTGAAGCAGAAGAAGAAATTTTACGCGCACGACGAGGAGAGCAAAGCCAAGGCGGGCGACACCGTCCGCATCATGGAGACGCGGCCGTTGAGCAAGCTGAAACGCTGGCGCCTGGTCGAACTGGTCCAGAAGTAGAGGAGATTTTTATGGTTTACCTGAGATCCAGATTGGACGTGGCCGACAACAGCGGCGCCCGCATGGCGACGATGATCGGCGTCATCGGCAAGGGCGGCGCGCAATGCGCCGGCATCGGCGATGTCATCTCCGCGAACGTGAAAGAAGCGAGTGCGACCGGGGCGGTGAAAAAGGGCGACGTGGTCCGCGCAGTCCTGGTGCGCACCAAGCAACCGATCCGGCGCGATGACGGTTCGCTCCTCCGTTTCGACAACAACGCCATCGTCATCATCGACAAGGATCTCAACCCGCGCGGCACCCGCATTTTCGGCCCGGTCGCACGCGAACTGCGCGAACGCAATTTCATGAAGATCGTCTCGCTCGCTCCGGAAGTGTTATGAACCGGGTCAAGCATCACGTTAAGAAAGGCGACCATGTCGAGGTGATCGCGGGCAACTTCCGTGGTTCCTCCGGCAAGATTCTCCAGGTGTTGCCGCAGAAAAACCGCGTCCTGATCGAGGGCGTGCGCCTGATCAAAAAGCACCTGCGCAAATCGCAGGACAACCCGTCGGGTTCGATCGCGGAGCGCGAAGGCCCGATTCACATCTCCAATGTGAAGCTGGTCGAACGCGCGAAGGACAAGGAGACGAAGAAGAATACTAAAACGAAAGCGACGAAGGAGAAGAAGACCAGGAAGGACGAGTAGCCCATGGTAGCGCAAGCTTCCAGCTTGCTCATCAGGCGGCGCAAGCGGGAAGCTCGCGCGGCCGGGAAAAGCCGATTTTAGAAAATGGAAAACGAATTTTACCGCGAATACAAAGATCGGGTCATGCCCGCCTTGAAAGAGCAGCACGGCTACAAAAACGATCATCAGATCCCGAAGCTGGAGAAGGTGGTGATCAACACTTCGGTCGGTTCGCAATCGGACGTGAAGCAGGCCTTGGAAGATGCCAAGACCGAGCTCGCGCTCATCAGCGGCCAGAAGCCGGCCGAGACGCGCGCCAAAAAAAGCATCTCAAATTTCAAGCTGCGCAAAGAGCAGGCGATCGGCGCCAAGGTCACCCTGCGCGGCGCGCACATGTACGAATTCATGGAGCGCCTGATCAAGGCATCGCTCCCGCGCATCCGCGATTTTCGTGGGGTTTCGCCGAAGGGATTCGACGGCAATGGCAATTACACCCTGGGTGTTTCCGACCAGTCGATTTTCCCGGAAGTCGAGCTCGACAAAATCAAGCGCAACATCGGTTTTGATGTTACCATCGTAACCACTGCGCGCACCGACGAAGAGGCCAAATCGCTCTTGAGCGAGATGGGAATGCCCTTCAGCGACCGGGCAAAGAAGCCCGCCGCGCAAGCCGCCTAACGAACCCACATGAGCACTGTCACTGATCCTATTGCCGACCTTCTGACCCGCGTGCGCAACAGCACGCAGGCGCAGAAGCTCGAGATGTATGTCCCTTACTCGAAGGTGAAGAACGAGGTCGTTCGCATCCTGAAGGAGGAAGGGTACATCAACGACTTCGCGCTCGACACCACCGCGGCCCATCCCCGGATCAAGATCACGAACAAAATTTCGAATCGCACCAGCGCCATCACCGGTTTGAAGCGCGTCAGCCGCCCAGGCCTGCGCCGGTATGTCGGCGCGGATGAGATCCCGCGCGTGCTGGGCGGCATGGGGACGGCGATTCTGTCCACCTCGCGCGGGGTGATGTCGGGCCGTGAGGCGAAGAAACAAAAAGTGGGAGGAGAGTTACTGGCTTACGTCTGGTAACTGCAGAGTATGTCGCGAATCGGAAACAAGGCGGTCGAAATTCCCGCCAAGGTCAAAGTGAACATCGACCACAGCGGCCAGGTCGCGGTCGAGGGTCCGAAGGGAAAGCTGAACTGGAAGCTTCCCAAAGGGATCAAGGCAAACGTGGCCGATAACGAAGTGTCGTTAGTCCGCGATGCGGAGACGCGGAGCATGAAAGCGCTGCACGGTCTTTCGCGCGCGCTGATCAACAACATGGTGGTAGGGGTGAACGAAGGTTTCACCAAGAACCTTGAGATCGAAGGCGTTGGTTTTAAGGCGGCGGTGCAGGGGAAAAACCTCAATCTTAGCCTTGGTTTCTCGCACCCGGTTCTCTTTCCGATTCCGGAGGACATCAAGATTACCGTGACCGATAACACCAAGATCGCGATCAGCGGCGTGGACAAGAAAACGGTCGGCCAGGTCGCGGCCGACATCCGCCGCTATTACCCGCCGGAGCCATACAAGGGCAAAGGCGTTCGTTATGCAGGCGAGCAGATACGCCGCAAGGAAGGCAAAACCGTTCAATAGTTAGTCATGGCTACGATCAATCGAAAAGTCATTCGCGGGCGCATTCACAACCGCATTCGGCGCAAGGTCTCCGGCACCGCGGAACGTCCCCGTCTCTGCGTTTATTTTTCCGGCAAACATGTCTACGCCCAAGTCGTCGATGACGAAGCGGGCAAGACGCTGGTCTCGGCCGGCACGACCGAAAAGGAACTGAGCAAAGGCAAGCACGCGGCGAATCGCGCAACGGCGGAGAAGGTGGGCAAACTGATTGCCGAACGTTTGCTGGCGAAGAATATCGACAAGGCAGTTTTCGATCGTGGCGGATTCCTCTATCACGGCAAAGTGAAAGCGCTGGCCGACGCGGCCCGCGAAGGCGGACTGAAACTTTAATATGGCATACGCAGGCAACCAAGGCAGACGAAGCGACTCGCGCACCACGGACCGGACGCCTCCGGCAAGAGGCGACACGACCGAGAAGGTCGTTTTCATCAACCGCTGCGCCAAGGTCGTGAAGGGTGGCCGGCGTTTCAGCTTCAGCGCGCTCATTGTGGCGGGCGATCACGACGGCAAAGTGGGCTGTGGATTTGGCAAGGCCAACGAAGTCGCGGAAGCGATCCGCAAAGCTTCGGAAGCAGCCCGCAAGTCGATGGAAAAGATGTCGCTGCGCGATAACACCATTCCGCACGAAGTGGTCGGTGAGTTCGGCGGGGGACGCGTTCTTTTGCGGCCGGCTTCGCCTGGAACGGGCGTCATCGCTGGTGGCGGCGTGCGCGCGGTCGTGGAAGCGGTCGGCATTCGCGACGTCCTCGCGAAGTCGTTAGGTTCGAGCAATCACGCCAACGTGGTTAAGGCGACAATCGAGGCGCTGCGGTCCTTGCGCCGTCGCGACGAAATTTACAAGACGCGCGGTCTGCGCGTACCGAACAACGGTGAGGGGGCTGAGTCGCAGTTATGATTCGGTTGCACAATCTCAAGCCGCGTCCCGGCTCCCGGCATCGCGTCAAACGTCTCGGCATCGGCGAAAGCTCGGGCCACGGCAAAACCAGCGGCAAGGGCCACAAGGGCCAGAAAGCGCGTTCCGGCGGCAGCATCCGGCTCGGGTTCGAAGGCGGGCAGATGCCGCTCATTCGGCGTTTGCCCAAGCGTGGTTTCAACAACGCGGCTTTCAAGAAGCATTACGCGTTGGTTAATCTCGACGACCTGAATGATTTCAAGGCCGGCACCGTAATCAACGAGCAAATGCTGCGCGAATCGAACTACATTCGCGGCAAAGTCGTTGGCCTAAAGATTCTTGGCCGCGGCGAATTGAAGCACAGCCTGACGATTGAAGCGGACCGCGTGAGCGAGTCGGCCCGGGAAAAGATCGAAAAGGCCGGTGGCAGCGTGACGTTGCTCGACCATAAATCGCTGACCGACGGCA
>JACCZO010000324.1 GCA_013695925.1 Chthoniobacterales bacterium | reverse complement strand
GGGTTGAAACTAAGAACGGTCAGCGCGATCCAGGCCCAGCGCTTCCGCTGCGCAAAGAACCACGCCAGCAGGGCGTAGATGACGCCGGCCAACAGCACCAAAACGGTCCCGAGCTGGAGCAGACCCGCCAGTGCCAGCGCAAACAGGAAAGCCTGGATGCTAAAGTAATAGCCCCAGCGATAACCACGCTTCCCGGGATTGCGCCGCTGAAACCGGCGATTGAGCACGAACGCGATGACGATCGGCAGAATGATGACGGCAAGGATGACGCCGATCAGCTCAAACGCGATCAGGACCGGACTCGGCGCCGTGCGATCGCTCCCGAGTTGATGGCCAGCTCGGGTTAGGGCTTCGTTCGTATCCTCGACCGCGATGACAACTTTTCCGCGCGCGTGCCCTTCTTCGAGATAGGCGACGGCCTCCACAATTTCAGTGAGCTTGTAACGCCGATCGATGACTGGCTTGACCTTGCCCATCTGCATGAGGTCCGCCAGGATGTTGAAATCCTTCTGGTTCATGTTCGCGAGCAGCATGTTCATCTTCTGGGAGACAAAGGGCGCGACGAGCATAAGCCGGAAGGGACCGACCAGCGGACCAAACAATCCCTGCTCGTCCGAGCCGCCGCCGCCAATCAAGACATAGTGCCCGTTGCGATTAAGGACGCGCAGGTATTTCCAGATGGTCCGGTTCCCGACGTTATCGATGATCAAGTCGTAACGTTCCGCGCCCTGGGTGAAATCCTCCCTGGTGTAATCGATCACGCGATCCGCCCCGAGGGCACGCACCATGTCGACATTCCGCCCACTGCAAACCCCGGTGACATTCGCGCCTAACGACTTCGCGATCTGGACGGCGAAAGTGCCGACACCGCCGGAGGCACCGTTAATCAGCACCTTCTGTCCGGGCCGGAGCTGGCCGTAGTCGCGTAAACCCTGGAGCGCCGTCGTGGCCGCGATCCCGACCGTTGCCGCCTGTTCGAAGGTGACGTTAGCCGGCTTGTGTGCCACCGCGCGACCGGCTGTGACACAGACATACTCCGCGAAGGCACCGGTCTTCCCGCCAAAAACTTCGTCGCCCGGCTTGAACTGGGTGACGTTCTTGCCGACCGCTTCCACGATGCCGGCGTAGTCGACTCCGAGCCGGCTCGCTTTTGGTTTGAGCAACCCCGAGTCGAGCAACCGGATGATGTAGGGCGTGCCTTCCATGTAATGCCAGTCGAAGGGATTGACCGAAGCGTTCCGCACCCGGACCAGAAGCTGGTCGTCATTTGGAATGGGCTTTTCGATTTCCTCCAGCCGCAGGACATCGGGCGAGCCGTACTCGTGATAAACAACCGCTTTCATCGTCGCCCGCGGTGACGCTGTCGCGGCCGGTTCCTGGGCAAGCGCTGCCGGATTCAAGCCGACCCCGGCCACCAGCAGACTGAATAAGTATATTTTCATAGGACCTCTCTCTCGCGATTCGTTAGGGTGTTTGCAGTCTTGCAATATGAGCCACAGCCCCAGACCGACTTCTTAGCTTAGTATAACATCGGCGCCATGTAGCCAAGGCCGAGGAGCGAACCCAACCCCGGCCAGACGCCCCCCGGAGATGACGGGACTCGTTAGGCAGGAATCGTCACCGGCGCCCTCATTGGTGAGCGGCAACGAAACTCCTGGCCTCTTTCAAAGCAGGCTCGCGGGTTCCTTTATCTGCCACCTTGAGTAACTCCTGGTAGTAACTGCGAGCGCTGGAGTCGTCCTTGAGGGCGTGCGCGGCACGGGCTGCGCCGAGCAGGCTGTTGAAACGCTTCGGATAAAGCCCCAGCGAGCGCCGATACGAGACGAGTGCTTCCGCAGGCTGGTTTTGCTCCATGAGCAGGTCGCCCATGAGCTCGAGCGCGGGAAGAGTAGGACCGGGCGTGACCGGCGCCTTGGGCGTCGAAACCTCGAGCTCGACGGCTTTGCGCATGAGCGAGTCGCTCGTTCCCGGATTCGCTTTCACATGGGCGATCCAGGCTTGAAGCTCGAGCCTGAGGATCTGGATGTTGCGCGCAAAAAGCTCCTCGCCGCTCTGGCGGGTGGCGGTCTCTAAATCAGCGAGACGTTCGCCGGCGGCCTGGGCTTCATCGACTTTTCCGAGGTGAGCCAGGCCCAGGCCTTGTGCGAAAACAGAAATCGATTCCGGCCAGGCGAAGCGATCCCATTCCACTGTCGCGGGCTCGCGCGGCACGATGCGCGCCGCTTCTTCCCAGACGTGCCGCTCCAACGCGAAGCGGGCCTGCGTGGAAGCGAGATGAAACGCGGTCTTGAAACTCGGCTCGAGGTTTTTCGTCTCGCACAAGCGTTTTAACTGGGCGGCCGCATCGTCATCCTGGCCTTTCTGGAGATAGCCATAGATGAGGTACTCGATCGCGTGCGGAAACTCATCCCAGACCAATTGGTTCCGGTCGCCCGCCGGATATTTCAAGGCCGCGTCGGCGGCGCGCAGGTTGCCGCGAATCACGCCGTCCCAGTCGCCGAGACGGGTATAGATATGAGTCGGCATATGGAGCGCATGGGGATTGTCGGGCGCGACCGCTTCGTACTTGCGGGTGATCTCGAGCGATTCGCGTTCGCGGCCCGGGACATCGTTCGCGTGCACCAGATAATGCATCGCGCCGGGATGATCGGGATTTTGTTTATAGACTCGCAGAAGAATCTCGGCCGCGCGACCTGAATGCGCACTCGAGATGGAGTTGGCAGGCGCGGTCGCAAGATGCGCGAGGGCGTAGAACGCTTCCGCTTCGGGGTCATCGGGATAGGCCTTGTAAACCTTCTCCATCGCCTCTTCCCAGCGGCGAATGCGCAGCCAGTAATCCTTCCCGGCCGGATCGAGGAAGAAGGCTTCGGCGGCCGCGACGAATAGCTCTTCGCGCTTAGTCGGCGGGTACAGACTTTTCGCTTTTTGCACTTCCTCCAAACCGCGCTTCAGCTCCACGGGTCCGGGCCGGGTCGGCCAGAGTGGCTGAAACAGAGTCATCGCGATCCCCCAATGCGCCATCGCGCAGCTCGGATCGGTCTTCGCCATCTGCTCGAAAGCGACCCGCGCCTGCGGGTAGGTCATGTGATGCAAAAGAGCTACTGCGCGATTGAACTCCGCCTCCGCTTCCGGCGAGCAGCTGATGGGAAAATTCACTTTCCCCAGCGCGTGTCCGGCATGCGGATCAGGGGTCGGATCGGCGGCTCGGCTGACTTCGGGCAGGAGCAAAAGGGCCAGGCAAAGAATCAAAAAGCGATGCATCGCGAGAGTTTGGAGCGTCAGGTCGCGCTCCACTAGTAATAAATAACGGGAGTCGAACGTGCCAGTCGCCGGGGTTTGCGCGCTTGCGGCATGGAGCAGGAGAGGATTGCTCTTTCTCACGATCGGAAGACGATTTGCTCGCGTCACCGAGATAATTTCTGAAATAAGAAGGATATGCGCAGATTTATCGCCTCCGTGCTCCTCTGCACCAGCCTCGCGCAATTGGCGGCAGGCCAACGCACCGACAAAATCATCATCCAGGGAAACCCGGCCGGAACGCAGACGGTGCAGAGTGAAGCGGGCGGCGCGCTGCGGGCGGAATATTCCTACAACGATCGCGGCCGCGGCGATCACATCACTGCCACCTGGAAAGTCGATGCTGCCGGATTGCCGATCGAATACCAGGGCCAGGGCAACGATTACATGAAAGCGCCGGTGGAGGAGCGCTTCGAGCTGAAGAACGGCCGGGCGAGCTGGAAGAGTCGCGGCGAAGAAGGTGCGCAGGAGGTCACCGGCGCGGTCTTTTACCTCCCGCTCAACGCCCCACCGGAATTCCTGAGCGTGCTGGCGCGCGCGCTCCTGAAAGCGCCTGACCATAGGCTGGCGCTCCTGCCGGCGGGCGAGGCGCGCCTCGAGCGAGCCGGGAAATTGAAAATCGCGGATGGACGCGAGCTGACCCAATACCGGATTACCGGACTTGGTTTTACCCCGCAATCGATCTGGCTCGAGGCGGATGGAACGACAGCCGCTTCGGCCAGTTCCTGGCTCTCGGTCGTTCCGTCGCCTAACGAAAAGGCGCTGCCGAAACTCCTCGCCGCTCAGGAGGAAACGGAAAACGTTTGGGCGCGCCACATGGCCAAAGGACTGGCCCACGTGCCGAAATCCGACCTTTTGATTCGGAACGCGCGTCTCTTTGATCCGCGCGACCTGAGTGTGACCCCGGGCAGCAGCGTGCTGGTGCGGGGCGATCGTATCGCGCGGGTTGGACTCGGGTCGGAATTGAAAGCGGAAGCCGGCATCGAAACGATTGACG
>JACCZO010000431.1 GCA_013695925.1 Chthoniobacterales bacterium | reverse complement strand
TGCCTACGCTACTCATCGACGACGAGTCTGATCAAGCATCCGTCAACACGGTAAACCCGAAAAAAATCATCGCGAAAAAGGACGGCGGCGGATCGCGCAGTCGAATCAATGAGCACATCGTTGAGATTCTGAAGCTGCTTCCGCGCGCGCAGTATATCGGCTACACGGCGACGCCGTTCGCGAATGTGTTTGTCAACCCTAACGATCCTGAGGATCTTTATCCCAAGGATTTTCTTCTCTCTCTACCGCGTCCGCCCGGATACATGGGTGCGAGGGAGTTTCTGGACTTCGAGGTGCCGCGTACCGGTCTAACAAACACCGACGCGTATATTCGGGAGATTCCCAAGAAGGCGGAGAACGGGAAGACCGATACAAGCGATGACAGATTGGTTGAGGCGATCGACGCCTTCGTACTCACTGGTGCACTGAAGAAATTTCGAGAGAAAAAGCAGGGAGAGTTCAAACATCACACAATGCTTGTGCACCACTCGGTCCGAACGGCCGATCAGAAGCTTTTGGTGCGGCGGGTGCGCAAGCTTTGGAATGCCGCCGGCTATAGTTCGCCTGGGCCCGCAGCGCAACGTCTCCAAGGTTTGTTCGAAAATGACTTCCGCAAGGTCTGGTTGGACCGCGGAAAATCTGTTGGATTCCGGTTCCCGAAAACCTACGCGGAGCTGAGGCCATATCTCGGAGAGGCCCTCGACGAGATAGGACGTGAATCCAGCCCCGTGTTGATGGTCAACAGCGCAGAGGGCGGCCAAGCTCCGGACTTCGACGGTCCGCAAGGTGTATGGAAGATCATTGTGGGTGGCGCCAAGCTCTCGCGTGGATACACGATCGAGGGTCTGACGATCTCCTACTTTCGGCGTGCGTCGAAAATGCAGGACACCCTGATGCAGATGGGCAGATGGTTCGGTTATCGGTCCGGGCATTCGGATCTGGTGCGCCTCTACATCGGGCGAGCCGAGGGCAGGCCACCCCTCGACCTACTGGAGGCGTTTGATCGGATGTGCCGAGACGAAGAGGACTTTCGCGACCAATTGAAGATGTACGAGGGGAAGGGTGGGCTAACGCCGCGCGACGTGCCTGCCTTAGTTTTCAATTCTCATCCGCGACTCAGGCCAACCTCGCGCAACAAGATGTTTAATCATAAGGTCGTTTGGGCGGCCTTTGATTACCGGGAGCCCACTAGCCAGTCCGCAACGAAGAAGGGACGCACGCACAACGCGAACCTGTTCGAAAAATTTATTTCGACTCTCGAAATTCGTGAGATGGAAGTCTCAACGAGCAGCCCAAAGCCGGCGACATTTAAGACGAAATGGGCGGACGTTTCGCAAGTCAAGATGGTGTCGCTCCTGACAGCAGTCGAATGGGACGTCCCTGAAAATCCAATCGAGGCCGCCCTCAATTTTTTGCGAGAAAAGAAGCCCGTAGATAAGTGGCTGTTCCTTGCACCGCAAATCGGCCGGGGCAACGCACTACCTTGGAATGTGAAAAAGCACAAGTTCAAGTGTGTCGAGCGAAAGGTAGCTTCATCGACCCGGTTTGGGGTGTTTTCCTCGCCGGAGCATCTAAACTTTGCAAAATGGTTGATTGGCTGGCCGGACTTGCAATGCCACTCCCCGCTCGAGCCTTGTGAGCGCACCGGAATTCTGCTTTTTTATCCCACAAGAGAGAGAGACTCGAAGCAGGAGGCCCCCGTTATGGGCTTCGGCATAGTGCTGCCTAGAACAGTTGGCGAAAAGCGGATAGCTTTCTCCGTGTGATTCGCCTGTCTTCTGGTATTCGAAACGTCCTTTGAGCAGACGATTCGACGTTATTCTCCACAGTTAGCAGATGAGTTTTCAAGCGATCCCTGTCATCGACCTATTCGCCGGACCTGGCGGTTTAGGCGAGGGGTTTTCCGCTCTTTGCGACGCGCAACGGCGGCGGGTTTTCCGTATAAAGCTTTCGATCGAGAAGGATGAGCACGCTTATCGAACGCTGCTGTTACGTGCCTTCTTTCGACAATTTCGGTCGGCACCGGAAGAGTATTACGACTACTTGCGTGGTAAATTAACGCGCGAAGAGCTGTTTCGCAGGTTTCCGCAAGCAGCAGCGGGAGCTCAAGAGGAGGCTTGGCATGCTACAC
>JACCZO010000423.1 GCA_013695925.1 Chthoniobacterales bacterium | reverse complement strand
CGACCACGATCTATTTGCACCCGAACATCGCCGAGTACGCCGAGAAGATGGCCTCGAAGATGCCGGGCGACCTCAAGGTTTGCTACTTCGTCAATTCCGGCTCGGAAGCGAACGATCTCGCGATGCTCATGGCGCGCGCCTACACCGGCAACTACGACATGATCGCGCTCCGCAACGCCTACCACGGCGGCAACGCCTCCGGCATGGGTCTGACCGCGCATTCCACCTGGAAATACAACGTCCCGCAAAGCTTCGGCGTGCATCACTCCATCACGCCCGATCCCTATCGCGGCATTTGGGGCCACGACAATCCCGACGCCGGCAAAAATTACGCCGCCGACGTCAAGAACCTGATCGATTATGCCACCCCGGGCCAGATCGCCGGCTTCATCGCCGAGTCGATCCAGGGCGTAGGCGGCTGCATCGTCTTCCCCGACGGCTACCTCGAGCACGCCTACGAGCACGTCCGCGCCGCGGGCGGCGTCTGCATCGCGGATGAGGTGCAATCCGGCTTCGGCCGCACCGGCACGCATTATTGGGGCTTCGAAACCCAAGGCGTCATCCCCGACATCGTCTGCATGGCCAAAGGCATCGGCAACGGCTGCCCGTTAGGCGCAGTCGTCACGACGCCGAAGATCGCGGCCGCTCTTTCACAACGAATCCATTTCAACACCTTCGGCGGCAACCCGGTTGTCTCGGCGCAAGGCAAAGCGGTCTTGGAAGTAATCGAGCGCGAAAAACTGCAGGCCAACTCGCTCGCGATGGGCCAGCACCTCAGCGCCGGCCTCCAGCGCCTGAAAGAAAAACACAACATCATCGGAGACGCGCGCGGCAAAGGCCTCATGCTCGGGATCGAGCTGGTCAAGGATCGCGCGACAAAGGAACCGGCCAAGGCGGAGTGCGCACATGTCCTCGAGGCGTGCCGCGACATGGGCCTGTTGTTAGGCAAAGGCGGTTTGCAGGGGCAAACGATTCGTTTCTCGCCGCCCATGTGCATCCACAAAGGGGACGCCGACTTCATTCTTGAAGTACTCGACCAGGCCCTCAGCACGCTTTGATGGAAAATCACCCTAACGAGCAGGAGCGCGCACAATGGATGCGCGAGGCGGTGTCGTTAGGCCGACACGGCATGACCGCGGGCGGCGGCGGTCCGTTCGGGGCGGTGGTGGTGTGCGAGGGAAAGGTCGTCGGCCGCGGCCACAACCGGGTCACCAGTCTGCTCGACCCGACCGCGCACGCCGAAGTCATGGCCATCCGCGAAGCCTGTCGCTCGTTAGGGCGGTTTGAATTGAAAGGCTGCGAGCTTTACACGAGCTGCGAGCCCTGCCCGATGTGCCTGGCGGCGATTTACTGGGCCCGGCTCGACCGGGTGTTCTACGCCTGCACCCGGCATGATGCGGCCGAGATCGGCTTCGACGACGACTTCATCTACGAACAGCTCCCGCTCGAGATCGCGGCCCGCTCCCTCCCGATGGAACAGATCGAACGCGAACATTCGCTCGCTCTCTTCCGCGAGTGGACGGCGAAGCCGGATAAGATTCCGTACTAGCCGGAACCGGCACGCGAGGGCGCGCGGCACGCACCGCGATCGAGCGCCTCGGGGTTCGCGTACTTTCGGTCTCCTTGGGAAAGGAAAGCTAAACCAAAAGCTAGAGAAAAGTCGGACGACAGGGCGGTCGTCCCCTCCCAGCGCAGCGCGACGACGTTAGGCCAAGCCGAAGGTTCGCCGCGCAAAGGTTCGCCGCGCAAGGTTTCCTCGAGCGTGAGAAGGAGCTTTTCGCGCCGCGAGCAGGGTTTTCGTCCGGACAAGACCGGTGCAGACAGGGGATGGCCGGCTTTTCGGTTTCTCAGCGGACCCGTCGGCGCTGGCGGACTTCATCTTGCATCGATCAAGCGCAACATTCTGACTCCGATCGGTTGAAAAGCATGTTCCTGGCTAAAAATCGTTCGTCTCGGAAATCGGTCGTTTGGCGCCGGATCGAGGTTGCGCTTTGACCGCTTCATCTGCCACTCTCAGCCCCGTGCTCGCCCGGATTTATTCTGCCGCCGTCTACGGAGTGGACGCCTACGAAATCGAGATCGAGGTCAACGCCGCCGGCGGGAACCCGAAGATCATCATCGTCGGCCTGCCCGATACGGCGGTGAAAGAAAGCCAGGACCGGGTCACGACCGCGATCAGCAACAGTGGCTACTACTGGCCGCGCGGGCGGACGACGATCAATCTCGCGCCGGCCGATGTGAAAAAAGAAGGCCCGAGCTTCGACCTGCCGATTGCACTAGGAATGATCGCGACCGCGCAGGAGATCGAGGAGGACTTGTTCGCCGAGATGAGCTTCGTCGGCGAGCTGGCGCTCAATGGCGCGGTGCGCGCGGTCAAAGGAGTGCTCCCGGTTGCGCTCGAGGCGCGGCGGCGCGGCAAGCGCGCGGTCGTGGTCCCGGCAGCGAACGCGCGCGAGGCGGCCATGGTCGCGGGGATCGATGTCTTCGGCGTTCAAAACCTGCGCCAGACCTTTCAATTCGTTAGGGGCGAAACCCAGTTGCAGCCGATCCGGGACGACCTGAGCGAATTTTTCGCCAGCCACCAGAGCTACGACGTCGACTTTGCCGATGTGAAGGGCCAGGGCCACGTCAAGCGCGCGGTCGAAGTCGCGGTCGCGGGCGGGCACAACCTTCTCATGATCGGGCCGCCCGGTTCCGGGAAGTCGATGCTCTCGAAACGCATCGCCACCATCATCCCGCCGATGGCGCTGGAGGAGGCGATCGAGACGACCAAGATTCACAGCATTGCGGGCCTGCTCACGACCGAGCAATCGTTCGTCGCGACCCGGCCATTTCGTTCCCCGCATCACACCATCTCGGATATCGGATTGTTGGGCGGTTCCGCCATTCCCGCGCCCGGTGAAGTGAGCCTGGCGCATAACGGCGTCCTATTTCTCGACGAGCTGCCGGAATTCCGGCGCTCCACCTTGGAAGTGATGCGCCAGCCACTGGAAGACGGCCGCGTCACCGTCTCGCGCGCGGCGGGCACGGTCACGTTCCCTTCGGAGTTCATGCTCGTGGCCGCGATGAACCCGTGCCCCTGCGGCTACTTCGGCGATCTCAAGCGCGAGTGCCGCTGCAGCCCGGTGCAGGTGCAGCGCTATCGCCAGCGCATCTCCGGCCCGCTCCTCGACCGAATCGATCTCCACATCGAGGTGCCTTCGGTGGAATACCGCGACATCTCGAGCGATCGCGCGGAGGAGAATTCGGCCGCGATCCGCGAACGCATCGGGCAGGCGCGCACCCGGCAGCGGGAAAGATTTCGATCCGATCGCAAAACCACCTGCAACGCGCGCATGACGCCGCGCGCGATCAAGGCACATTGCAAATTGAGCGACGACTCGCAGGAACTCATCCGAATCGCGATGAGCGAGCTGCACCTGAGCGCCCGCGCCTACGATCGGATCCTGAAGGTCTCCCGCACCATCGCCGACCTCGAGGGCGTGGACGACATCTCCTCCGAACATGTGAGCGAAGCGATCCAGTATCGCACTTTTGACCGCACCCTCTGGGTCTAACGTTCGGCCGTTACGCCATGTCGACATCTCCTTCTGGGAGGCACGGGTCTCGGCGCATGCGGCAATGTGATTCTTCGCCCGAGCGGCGCGCACCCCCGCGTGGTCGCAGGGCGACGGTCTACAATTGCGACCACGTCTAATGACGGCGAACTTTTGGGGTGAAGCCGAAGGGGAAAAAACCGCAGCGCGTGGTGCGGCGCCGGGCGAAAAATTGGAAGATGCCGGCGAACACGGTTTACGTCGGCCGCCCAACCGTCTGGGGAAATCCCTTCGTCGTCGGGTCGGAGTTGATCGGGGGCGAGAAGTTGAGCGCGGCGAAATCGATCGCGCTCTTTCGCCAATATGCGAGCGACGCCTTTAGCGAAAGTGATCTGCGCGCCTGCCTGCGCGGAAAAAATCTCGCCTGCTGGTGCCCGCTCGACCAGCCCTGCCACGCCGACGTCCTGCTCGAGATGGCCAATTCCGCCTAACAATCTCTGCTATTTCGTCTCCGCCGCGGCGCGGGCAGCCGCGAGCATTTGCTCGAGCTCGCGGCGTTCGTACAATTTGCCGCCGAGAATCACGCTGGATCGATCTCCGGTATTTGTGACAGCAGACAATGACGCGGCCGCGTCAAGGAGCAAGACGTCTCTAATCGAGACCGTAGATTTCCACAAGACCGACACCGACGGTATCGTTCGCGCCGCGAACGACCGCGGTGTAGGGCGCGGGTAAAAGCGTGGCCAGAATGGCCGCCTCTGAGTCATCCGTCGGCTGCAGCATCGTCGCCTCGATCTCGGCCTCCTGATCGCTCCGCCAGTTGTCGTTGCTCCGCAACAAGGCGCCGTTTTCGTCGTACAACTCAAGCACCGGATCGGCCAGGATGCCGGCGACCGGCAAGGAAGGGCCAAGCGCCCGCACGATGACCTCCTGGGAATTCGAACCGAGCACAATCGTGCCGCCAATCAAAACGCCTTCGCCCAAATTGACGCGCCCGCGGGTGGAAATGTTTTGAATGTTAGGGCCGACGCCAAAATCGAGATCGTAGACCTCGATTAACCCAACCCCGGTGGTGCCGTTGGCCCCGCGCAAGACAGCGGTGTAGGGAATGCCGACATCGTCGGACGGAACGCGCAGCAAGATGACGGACTCGTCCTCCGAGACCGGGGCCAGGCCGCTGTCGATGATTTCCTGCTGGTTGGCGTTCTCCTGCCAATTGCCATTGATCGCGAGCAAGACGCCGGCGTCATCGTAGAGCTCGAGAACCGGATCGGCCAAGGCGTTGGCAACTCCGCTTGAACCCAGCGACGCCCCAAGCCCGCGAATCAGCATTCGTTTGGTCTCGCCGCCGCGCGTAATGAAGCCTGCGATCGAGGCATCATCGCCGCTGCCGATCTCGACTCGGGTCGAGAGGTTAGCCAGCCAGTGAGTCACCGGGGCCGGGGCAAACTGGGCCACGAAGGGCGTCGCCCGATCCAGCCAGACCGTGTTAGCTGAGGGAGCGGTGTCCTGGATGTCACGGGTTGAAAGTGAGTAAGGGAACCCCTCGACCAGCGGCGAAGACGTGAGTATGACCGTGTCCGGCTCAGAACTCATCACCGCCTCGGTCACGACCTGGTTTTGATCAAGCGAATAGTTACTCGCCACCGTGGCGGTCGCCGGATTGACGTGACTATTAAATCTGACCGCGAGATGGCTGTTATCCTGATAGAAGTAGACCGATAAGACTTCGAGCGGGCTGGCAATCCATTGCCGCAGAACGTCCATGGCTGCTTCATGGACCATGTTCTTGGCCAGTGGCGGCATTTTCGTCGCGTCGAGAGCGTTATCACGCTGGTAAAGAAGAGAGCCAGGGATATCCCGGAACTGGACGTAAGTGTTGATGAGATTCTGGTCCGCCAGCGGGGTGTAAAAGCGCGCGTCATACCCCGGGCCAAAGCCGCCGGGGCGATGACACTGGGAACAGTTGGAGTCGATCCATGATCTCATGCGATGCTGAATCGGATGAGTCGTATCAGTCACGGCGACGGATTGCAGCAAGGTGGGAATCTCCGCCTCGTCCAGGCTCGGATTCAGCATCCCGAGATGATTGAAGGTGCGAAGCTGGTTGTCAGTCCGTCCCGTCGACGGATAGGTGAAATTTCCGTTTAGCTGATGGGTCTTGGGACCCAGGACGTAGTTGGCGGGCGGGTTGTGACAGAAGAGACACTCGGCCCGGCTGGGGTAGGACCAAGTCTGGATGCGTGTCTCACCCGTCGCCGTGATGATCGGGATCTCTTCATTGAGCCCGTCCGGGAGGAGGTCGGCATCACTGTTATCATCCCGCCATTTGTAAGTCACACCGTAGACCGCACCGTTTTCGTCCCGGACTAACAAGCGAGTTTCCAATCGCTTTTTCTCCTGCGTCTGTTCGTTAACGACGAGATCAAACTCTTTCACAAACACGGTCCCATTGGGAAAAGTGTAGTCACCGATGGCGACGAAACCAATCTGCTCCTCCGAGCCGTATGGGGCGCCGTCATTTGGAACCGCCATCCAACGTTGTTTGAGGGCCGCATCGGACCAGAGCGGGGAGTTCACCGAAAAAGGAATCAACCCCGCGGTCGGAACGACATTCGCGACATCGCTGAAAGCCCCCGTCGCCGAAAGGACCGCCGGAAAGGGAAATGCCCCGTCATACGGAGGCATGGTATTATTCAGATAAGGCCCAATCGGAGCCCGTGAATCCAGGCCATAGGGCGCCTGCGCGGAGGCGGCTGAGGTCAGGGCAGTCGCCATGAGAAGGGGGCAAAACAGACGCTGCACGTACTTCCGTGACTTCACCATGGTGAACATACCTTTACGCTCACCAAAGGGAGACGGATGCACAGTCGTCGGGCTTGGCCGATGGACATCTTTATTGCAGATTATAGACCTCAACAAGGCCGACCCCGGTCACACCATCTTTACCGGCGACAATCGCCGTGTAGGCGCCGGCCGGCAGGGTGACCGCCATGGCTGACTCCAAATCATTCGTTGGTTGCAGATTGGCCGGGATGACCCCGACGGGATCAATCTTCCAGTCGTCGTTACTCGCCACGATGACGCCATTGACGTCGTACACTTCCAAAGTCGGATCGGCCAGGGCGCCATCAATTCCGATGTTCGTGAGCGAAGGTCCAATGGCCCGAACCACAACGTCTCCGTTGTCCCCTTGGCCGCCGAGGATGAAACCCCCAATCATGACATTGTCGCCAATATCAACGAAGCCACGCGTGCTGATATTAGCTAGCTCTGAGTCGGCCGCATCAGCCAAGTCATAAACTTCGACCAGGCCGACTCCTGTTCCATTTTTTCCGCTCACGATTGCGGTATAGAGACCCGGATCGAGGACCCTGAGAATAGCTGACTCCAGGGTATTCGTCGGCTGAAGATTGGCTGGGATATCGCCAAAATTGGGAGCATCCTGCCAGTTATCGTTAGTGGTAATGGTCGATCCATCAGCCGCGTGCAGTTCCAGAACGGGATCAGCCAGCGGGCCATCGACCGGCAGTGAAGGACCAATCGCGCGCAATAACACTTGTTTAGGATCGTTACCAGTCACGATAAACCCTCCAATCAGCACCTGGTCGCCAGTCAACACCTGCATACGGGTGGAAATGTTCAGCAGCTGGGCCGGGGTTGGGCTCGGCGTTGGCGTGGGTGTTGGAGTCGGAGTCGGAGAAGGCGTCGGGGCTGGAGTGGGAGTCGGTGTGGCGGTGGGTGTCGGCGTGGGAGTCGGTGTCGGAGTGGGAGTCGGCGACGGGGTGGGAGTCGGACTAGGCGTTGGGCTCGGAGTGGGAGTGGGAGTGGGAGTCGGTGTTGGGGTGGGAGTTGGCGTCGCCCCGCTCACGTTCACCGTGCCAATCATTCCCATGAAAAAGTGCGGCTTACAGTGATAGCTAACCGTGCCGGGCTCGGTAAAAGTGAACGAAAAAGTGAAGGGCTGATCCTGCACGCCGCTGTCGAAAAGCGGTGATGGATTGCCGAAGGTGCCTTCGGTCACACTGTGGCCATCCGATTTCCAAACCCACATCACCGTGTCCCCCACGTTGATGTCAACGGTGGCCGGCTCGAAAACATCCGCGTTCGGTCCCACCTCGACAGTGACAGTGTCGGCCTTAACGCTCGTCGCACCGCCGAAAGCTAAAATCAGTGCACCCGTAATTCCGAGTATCGCCAGATACGAAAAGCGCAGAGCGCGATTGACTTGGACAGGGTGAGCGAACGAGAAAATGTACATTGTGGAAATGTGAGATTTGGTTGTTTGAAATACACTGAACGGCGACCCTACGTTTTTGGAACAAAACTTCAAGCAAATTCCGCTACTTTCGGAATTTCTTTCCGGTATTCGCGAGCCGCCGACCGGCTTCCACGCCCCACGACCAAGGATTTAAGGAAGCCGATAAACTTCCACCAGGCCGACCCCCGCCGTCCCGTTCTTGCCCGCAACGATCGCGGTGTAAGCGCCTGCCGGAAGCGATGCAAAAATAGCTGACTCAAGATCGTCGCCAGGTTGCAGGCCCGTCGCCACCAGCTCGGTCTTATTCTCCGTGTCGTTCCAGTTGTCATTGTTCTGGACCAGCGTGCCGTCGCCATTGCGCAATTCGAGGGTCGGGTCGGCCAGCGCACCCGCGACTCCAAATTGAGTCAGCGAAGGTCCCACGGCCCGGATCACGACGGTGGTGCTGCCGCCGCCGCCACCCAGGATGAAACCTCCAATCATGACGTTGCTGCCGGTATCGACAAAGCCCCGGGT
>JACCZO010000408.1 GCA_013695925.1 Chthoniobacterales bacterium | reverse complement strand
TCATCCGGTAACCGGGAACGATTTCGTCATCTTCGTTCACGATCGGTTTTTTCACGATCGCGCCGATGGAGAGGATGATGGCCTGGGGCGGGTTGATGATGGCGGAGAAATAATCGATGCCGTAGCTGCCGAGGTTCGAGACGGTGAGGGTGCCGCCCTGGAATTCTTCGGGCTTCATCCGCTTGTTGCGCGCGCGGTGGGCCAGGTCTTTGACCGCGGCGCTGATCTCGCGGAGCGATTTGTTTTGCGCGCCTTTGATGACCGGGGTGACGAGGCCTTCCTCGATCGCGACCGCAACCGCGAGGTTGACGTCGCCGTAATGAACGATGGCATCGCCATCGAAGGCGGCGTTGACTTTCGGCTCGCGCAGGGCGGCGGCGACGGCGCCTTTGAGGATGAAATCGTTGACCGTGATTTTGGTGGCGTCGTCTTCTTCGGCGCCGGATTTCAACTCGGCGCGGACGCGCATGAGCGGGTAGGCGTTGATCTCGATGTTGAGGTAGAAATGCGGGACCGGGCCGAGGCTGGAGACGAGGCGCTCGGCGATGACTTTGCGCATGCCGGTGAGGCTGATGCGGGCAGTCTCGCCGGCGGAAATCTCGGGCGCGGGGGCTTTGGTTTTGGCGGCGGGGGTTTTGTCCGCGGGGACAGCGGACGATCCACTGGTCGCAGAGGTGACGTCTTTCTCGACGATGCGCCCACCGGGGCCGGTGCCTTTGAGGCTGGTGAGGTCGATGCCTTTCTCGGCCGCGACTTTCTTCGCCAGGGGCGAGGCTTTGACGCGGGTAGAGCCGGGATCACCGCTCCCGGCTACAACTGCGGGTTCTGCTTTCGGGACCGCCTTTTTCTTGGACGCGGCTTCGGCCTCGGCGGGTTCGGCGTTTTGTTTCGCGGACTCTTTCGCTCCAGGCTTTTCGTTCTCGCCGCCTTCGCCGCCCTCTTCTTCGGCCTTGTCATTCGCGGCGGGCGCTTCTTCGCCCTCTTCGCCGATGAAGGCGATGCGGTCGCCGACGTTCACTTTCCCGCCTTCCTCGACGTAAATTTCTTTCAGGACGCCGTCATCGCTCGCTTCCCATTCCATTGTCGCCTTGTCGGTCTCGATCTCGGCCAGGACTTCGCCCGCGGTCACTTCGTCGCCGATCTTCTTTTTCCAACTCACGAGCGTCCCCTCGGTCATGGTGTCGCTCAGTTTCGGCATTTGGATCTCAGGCATGAGAAGAAGTTGAGGGTTGAGTGTTGTTAGTTGAGAGAGTCGTTAGGCTTAACAAATCTTTTTGACCGCGGCGACGATCTTTTCGGTGTTGGGGAGGACGGCTTGCTCGAGGCGTTCGTTGTACGGCATCGGCACGTCTTCCTGGGCGACGCGCTGGATGGGGGCGTCGAGTTCGTCGAAAATTTCCTGCTGAATGCGGTAGGTGATCTCAGCCCCGACGCCGCAGAAGGGGCGATCCTGTTCCGCGATGACGACGCGGTGCGTTTTGCTGACGGAAGCAAAGACCGCCGGCCAATCGAGCGGCTTGATCGAGCGCAGGTCGATGACTTCGGCGTTGATCTTCTCGCCCGCCAACTGCTCGGCCGCGGCCAGCGCCATCGGCACGGTCTGGGCGTAGGAGATGATGGTAACGTCGCTGCCTTCGCGCCTGGTCGCCGCTTCGCCTAACGGAATCAGGAGGTCGACGTCCTCGTCTTCGACCTGGCCTTTTTGGCTGTAGAAAAGTTCGAACTCGAGGACGAGGACGGGGTTGTTGTCGCGGATGGCGGTCTTGAGCAGGCCCTTGGCATCGCGCGGGGTGGCGGGGGTGCAGATCTTGAGGCCGGGGACGTTGGCGTAGAGGCACTCGGTGGCGTGGGAATGCGTCGCGCCGAGCTGGTGGGCGGGGCCGTTCGGTCCGCGAAAAGTGATCGGGATATTGAACTGACCGCCGGACATGGTGAGCATGTTTGGCGCGTTATTCACGATCTGGTCGAATGCTACTAAAGAAAAGCTGAAGGTCATGAACTCGACGATCGGGCGCAAACCGACCATGGCGGCGCCGATCCCGAGCCCGGCGAAACCGTTTTCGCTGATCGGGGTATCGATGATGCGCTCGGCGCCAAAGCGATCGAGCAGGCCCTGGCTGACTTTGTAGGCGCCGTTGTACTCGGCCACTTCCTCGCCCATGAGGAAGACGTTCGGGTCGCGCGCGATCTCTTCGGCGAGCGCTTCGTTCAGCGCCTGGCGATAGGTGATTTCTCTCACGCCTTTTTCCTCGACCTGGTAGCGACAGGTTCGGCGGAGTCGCCGTTGTTTTTGGAGCTGGCAGTGCCGCGCGCCGAAGTTTTCCGGGCCGGAACGGTCGTGCGCTCGCTGCTTTCCTCGAAGGCCACGCCGGATTCGCCGTCTCCGACGTAAGTGTATTTGTAGAGATCCTCGAGCGGCGGCTCGGCGCTTTTTTCGGCAAACTTCACGCTCGCCATGACCTGCTCCTTGGCGCTCTTGTCGAGCTTGTCGAATTGTTCGTTGGTCAATTTCCCTTCGCGGCTGAGCTGGGCACGGAGGCGCGTGATCGGATCTTCCTCTCGATATTTTTCCAGCTCTTCCTTGGTCCGATAGCTGGCCGGGTCCGACATGGAATGGCCCCGGTAACGATAAGTGCGTGCCTCGACAAAGGCGGGGTGCGGATCTTTCCGGATCGAGGCGATGATCTCGCCCAACTTGTCGCGCACCTCGCGGAAACTCATCCCATCAACCACCTCGCCCGGCATGTCGTAGCCCTCGGCGCGGTCGACGATTTCCTTGAGCGAGGTCGAGCGTTTCACCGAGGTGCCCATGGCGAAGAAGTTGTTTTCGCAGATGAAGATGACCGGCAGCTTGAAAAGCCCCGCGAGGTTGAGCGCCTCGTGGAAGCCGCCCTGGTTGATCGCGCCGTCGCCGAAGAAGCAAAGGGTGACGCGATCTTCCTTGCGGTATTTGGAGGCAAACGCCATCCCGGCCGCGAGCGGCACGTGCGCGCCGACGATGGCGTGGCCGCCGTACATGTGATTGGCCTTGTCGAAAAAATGCATCGAGCCGCCGAGTCCGCGCGAGCAGCCGGTTACTTTGCCAAAAAGCTCGGCCATGCAGGCGTTGGCGCTCGTCCCGCGGGCGAGAGCATGGGCGTGATCGCGGTAGGCTGTGATGAGGTAGTCATCCGGCCGGGTGGCGGCGACGGCGCCGGCGACGACCGCTTCCTGCCCGATGTAAAGGTGACAAAAACCCCCGATCTTCTGCGCTTGATATTGCTGGCTCGCGCGCTCCTCGAAGCGGCGGATCAGCAGCATCATCGCGAGCATCTCGACTTCGTCGCGTTGCTCCGGCTGCGCCATCGCGGTCAATGGACTAACGAACGACCCGTGGCCGCCGGCAGGGCAGCGTCGCGCCGGCTGTAGCTCATGCAGGCGACAAAGACGAGGGTGAAGAGCAAGTCACTCACGAGCGAGTTACGGAAAAACATCCAGGTGGGCGTCGCGCTGTATTGCGGCAGTCCTACGGTCAGAGACTGGATCAGCCCGGCGAAATTCTTCACATAACCGGGATCGGTCAGCCAGGAGAAGAAGTTGGTGATTCCGTAGAAAAGTGCGGAGCCGGCGAGCGAAGCGGGGACGATGGTCTTAAGCGACGGCCGGCGGCTGATGAGCAGCCCGAGCAGGCCGACCAGCGCGAAGGCGAAATAGCGGCAGAAAATCAGCGGATCGAGCAGCGAAGCGCGGTAGTAAACATCGAGCACGAGATCGGAAACAAGGAGAGCCGCAAACGGCACCGTGAACTTATATTTGCGCGGGAAATAAATCGCGCTGCAGAGAGCGATAGCGGCAAGCGGGGCGAAATTGGAGAGCCAAGCGCTCCCGCCGCCCTGCACGATGATGGCGGCGGCGATTCGATAAATGACCGCGAGCAAAACGAGAATAAGCGCAGGAATCATGGGCAAAACTCTACGTTTCTGAGCGAGATGCAATCCGGTTCTTTGCTTGCTCGTCCTCGTCCTCGTCGTCGTCCTCGAAAGTGAATCGTGGAAAATCACGAGGCGAGGACGAGGACGAGAACGAGGACGATTAGGAACCCGCCGCTGGAGCTTTCGCAACCGCCTTGTTCAGGCGCGCTTTGCGGCGATTGGCCACGTTCTTGTGGATGACGCCCCGTTTGGCGGCCTTGTCGAGTGCCGAGATGAGTTCGCGCGTCTGCTCCGGTTTCGCGTCGGCCGCATGGCATTTGGTGAGGGAACGCAGGTTGGTGGTCACGCTTCGATTACGAAGGGTGCGGCGAGGGTTTTGACGAGCGCGTTTGGCAGCAGATTTCGAGTTGGCCATGAATCAGGAATTTGTGGACGGGCAGGGTCGCGGACACGTGCCGGCTTGTCAAGGTTGTAGCCGGGATCGCTGATCCCGGTCGCTGCTCGTCGATTCGACGGGCGGCGTGTTACAGTCCATCTCATGGAGTTGTTCTGGTGGAGCGCCACGCTCGTGCTGATGGCTGTCGGGCTCATCGGGACCATCCTTCCCATTTTCCCCGGCACCACCATCATCCTGGCCGCGGCAATCCTGCACCGGGTGATGCTCGGACCAGGGAAAAGCCTGGGCTGGGCCGCTCTCGCGCTCCTCGTCCTGCTCACCTTTGCTTCCTACGCGGTCGATTTCGCCGGCAGTTGGTTCGGCGCGCGGCGTTTCGGGGCGACGCGCTGGGGCGGTTGGGGCGCAGTGGCCGGCGCGATTGTCGGCATTTTTTTCGGACTGCCTGGATTGCTCGTCGGGCCGGTCGTGGGCGCGCTGGCGGGTGAGATCTTTGGCGGGATGAAATTGATCGACGCCGGGCGCGCCAGTTGGGGCGCGCTGCTCGGCAACCTGGCCGCCATGCTGGGAAAACTCCTCATCGCGCTGGCGATGGTGAGCTGGTTCCTGGTCGCGACGCCCGCGCCCTTCTAACTGCTCAGCGGCGAGGCGAAGAAGAATCGAGTTTCGCGTAGACGCCGATCAACGGGCGATGCGAAGGAGTGGCCGCCCGGAAATCGCTCACAAAACCACGCGCCGTGCGAATTTCGACATGACCCGCGGCTCGGCCGGAGCCATACACCAAGACCGAGCCAATCGGCGCCTGGTAGGGATCGCGCACCGCCAGGCGCGTGAAATCGTAGGAGTTCACCAACTCGTCGCCCGCCTGCCGTGCCAGAGCCGTCTTCGGATAGGAATCGATCGCGCCAGAGGCAAGGAGCGCCTGTTTCACATAGCGCCAGCACCGGCTTTTCGAGTGCGCATTGGCACGCTCTTCCGCAATCGTCGCGGCCCGGGTCAGCTTTGGATCGAGGTGCGGCAGATTCTTTATCTTGCCGGTGAAATGGGAGATAACCTCGGTTGATTGCACCTTCCCGTTGACATCCACGTAGACAAAACGGGTCTCCGATTTGGAGAGACCGGCGGCCTGCAGATTCGAAAGGGCGAGAAAACAGCTGAGAAAAAAGGAAAAACGAAACACGCGCGGTTCCTATGCGGGCAATTTCAACGCCGCGCAATGAAAAATTCGCGTTTTGCCCTAACTTTTCTTAAAAACCCTCCTTTTGGCAGGCCCCGTGGTTCTTCCTGCGCCGCCGGCGCCGGGGCTAACGACCGTCCTGTTTGGTGTGGAAAACCGGTCCGTTCTGGACGGGTTTTCTATTTCTGGCCGACGATGCGTCCGCTCACCTCGCCGAAACCGACCCGGTAGCCATCTCCTTCGGCCCAGCCGCTGATCGTCAGGCGATCGCCATCCTCCAGCCATTTGCGCGTCTCGCCTCCCGGTAACTGCAGCGGATTGGCTCCGCGCCACGTCAGCTCGAGCATGCTGCCGCGCCCGTCTTCCGCCGGACCGCTGATCGTACCGCTGGCCAGGAGATCGCCCGGCTGCAGGTTGCAGCCCCCGACGGTGTGGTGGGCGAGTTGTTGCGCGATGCTCCAATAGAGATTCTCGAAATTGCTCCGGGTGATGATTTGCGGTGCGTTCATCTTCGCGGTCTGCAAGGTCGCCTCCAGCCGGATGTCGAAAGTAAAGTCGTTAGGCGCGCGCAGGTAATCCATCGGCGGTGGGTCCTGCGGCGGAAGCGGTTTCCGGAACGGCTCGAGCGCTTCCAAAGTCACAATCCAGGGCGAAATGCTGGTGCAGAAATTCTTCGCGAGAAATGGGCCGAGCGGCTGGTATTCCCACGTCTGGATGTCACGCGCGCTCCAGTCGTTCATCAGGACGAGACCGAATATATGGTCCGTCGCCTCAGCGATCGGGACCGGCTCGCCGAGTTTGTTAGGCGGGCCGACGAAGAAGGCGGCTTCCAATTCAAAATCGAGCGCCCGGCTGGCGCTGAAAGTCGGCACCTCCGCATCCGGCGGCTTGATCTGGCCGTGCGGGCGGCGGACGTCGGCCCCGCTCGGCACGATCGAACTGGCCCGGCCGTGATAAGCAATCGGCAGCCATTTCCAATTTGGCATGAGCGCGTTTTCCGGCCCCCGAAACATCGTCCCGACGTTGAATGCGTGATGGTAGGACGAATAAAAATCGGTGTAGTCGCCGATCCGCGCGGGCAACTGCATCGGCACCTCCGCCTGCGGATGAAAAACCCGCTCCCGGAGCGGCTTGTCATCGCGCAGGGTCGCGGTTTCGGCGGCCAGCAGATGCTGCAAAATCTCGCGCGTCTTGCGCCAGGTCGGGCGGCCGAGGGCGAGAAAGGCATTGAGCGAGGCGCCCGCAAAAATCGGTTCCGGTCCGAAGTCGAGGGCGCGAAAATATCCGCCCTCTTCTAAAACGGCGAGGTCGAGGACGAGGTCGCCGATCGCGACCCCGGCGCGGGCCGCGCCGTCGTTAGGCCGGAAAATTCCATAGGGCAGATTCTGAATCGGGAAGTGCGACTCGGGCGTGACCTCGATGAAGGAGCGAAGCGATGTGGACATGGTTCAGGGATTACCAAAAAGACCAAGCGCCCGCAGGTCGTCCCGCGGCTCATCAAAGCTGCAACTACCTAACGACGTCACGAGCTGGCGGCGCGCAACGATTTGCGCGGTCGAGATTTTCCAGTCGCGCCAGCGCATCATCTCGTCGTCAAAAATGAAAGCGCTCGCCTCTTCTTCGGCCAGCATTTCCTGCGTTTGCGCCACGCTCCAGCGGTGTTCGGCCGCGAGCACGCCCGCCCCGAAGACATTGAGGAAGCCATGCATTTTCGTGCCGACACTTTCGTGAAAAAGACGCACCGGGTGATGGAGTCCGGCGGTGAACTTGATCGGCACCCGATGCCGGGCCGCGGTCACCAGAGTGTGCGCAACTTGACTCTCATCGGGAAAAGCATCCGCGGTCACTCCGCCGGTCCGGAGCTTGAAGCCAGCCCCGCTGCCGGAAAGCGCCTCGATCGTCTTCGCCGCCGACTCCGCCGGCGCCTCCCAGAAAATATTGAGCGCCAAATCACCAAGCGTCGCGCGGGCCACGCCTAACGATTTCGCGATCGGCCCGGAGGGCAGAGGCATTTCCAATTGCCTGATCGCCACGATACCCTTATGCCCGTTATGAAATTCCTTGATCGCTTCCGCCACCGTCTCGAGAGCGCGTCGGAACTCGGCCGGCTTCGTCGTCTTCGGCCCGAGCGCGGAAATCTCGAGCGGATGTTGCGCGTCGAAAGCCGCCAAATGGGTGCGCGCTTCGCCAAATTTCGCCACCGGCAGAACGAAGGCGCCCAGCATCCAGCGATCGGGGCAACGGAGATAGGCCCCCTGATTTTGCAGAGCCGGCTCGAGGGCGAGCTCGGCCGGCGGGAAAAGCCCGGCATAATCGATCGCCTGGGCGAGAAGTGCGCGTAAGGAAGCAGCCAGCATTGGGAAGAGAACTCAACGGCGCAATCGCCTCACTCGTCAACCGGTGGTTTCAGGCCGCGCACTTGTCCGCTTCCGTTCGTGCGTTCCCACGCAGCCTGCCGAAGTTTTCGCGCAGCCCATTCTTTTTTCCCTCATTCTCGAATTGCGGGCGCGTGAAAAGAGCGCGGCAACCGATTCAGCAACAAGTGCAAATCGAACTCGAAAAAGAGACTCCCGAACACAAGGAAGCTGCAGAAAACGCGGAAAACACCGTCGTCACGCCGCGTCTGCGCATGCACGACCTGCTGCAGCGATCGTTCGATGTGCGCTCCTTCGCCATGACCGGGCTCTTCCTCCTCGCGATTTTTTATACGATCTATTTTCTCCGGTCGCTCCTGCTCCCGATCGTGCTCGCGCTTCTCCTCAGCTACCTGCTCCGTCCGATCGTGCGCGCGCTCGCCAGGATCAAAATTCCTCCACTCATCGGCAGCGCCGTGGTCCTGCTTGCACTCGCCAGCGCGATCGTTTACAGCGCTTCATTCTTAGTCGCGCCGGCGACCAGCTGGCTCGAAAAGGCGCCATATAGTGTGCAGCAACTGCAACTGCGCCTCGCCAGCTTCAAGAAGCCAATGGCCAGGGTCGCGCAAGCGAGCGGCGCGATCGAGAACCTGACGAAGTCGGATAACGCGCCCGCCCAAACCCAGACGGTGGAAGTGAAACAGCATCCCCTCACAGAGAATCTTTTCGCCCATACCACAGAGTTTCTGATCGGCGGATTGACCATGATCATCCTGCTCTATTTCCTGCTCGCCTACGACGAGGTCTTCCTCAGCAAGCTGATCAAGCTAATGCCGGCACTCTCGGATAAGAAGCGCGCTGTCTCGATCGCGCACGAGATCGAGACACAGGTCTCGCGCTACCTCTTCACTGTCACGCTCATCAACTGCTGCCTCGGCGTGGCAGTCGGGGCCGCCGTCGGCCTCATGGGCCTCCCCAATCCTCTGATGTGGGGTGCGATGGTCGCGATCTTGAATTTTGTTCCCTACCTCGGCGCTCTCACCGGCATCATCTGCATGACACTCGGCGCCGTGCTGAGCTTCGATAGCATTGGTTACGCCTTGCTTTTTCCGCTGGCCTACTTTGTAATCGCCGCTTTGGAGGGGAACTTCATTACCCCTTTCGTGATGGGACGTTCCCTCACCTTGAACCCGGTGCTCGTCCTGCTTTCGCTCACTTTTTGGGGCTGGATGTGGGGCATCGTCGGCGTCATCCTGGCGGTGCCTATCCTGGCCGTGTTCAAGATTTTCTGCAGCCACATCGAGCCGATGGAGCCGTTGGTGGAATTCATGAGCTAGCCGCGCACGCATCTCATTTCGCGGCCGATGATAGCTGCGCCAGAGATTAGCGTTGCCGCTCCGCCCCCTCCGGCGTTAAGAGATGATGTGGCTGAAATCGCAAACCAACCCATCGCGCCTCCCGAGTCGTCTCCGGCCGAGGCTTATTCCCGTAAAAATCCTTTCCCCGGCCGGCTGCTCGTCAACCGCCGCCTGAACAGTCCCGATTCGGAAAAGGACACCCGCCATTTCGAGATCTCACTCGAGGGCTCCGGCATCGCCTACGAGGTAGGGGATTCGATGGCGGTCTACCCAACGAACGACCCTGCGCTCGTCGCCGAAATCGTGGCAGCGCTCGGGGCCACGGGCGACGAAGAAATCTTGAGTCCGCGGGGCGGGGCGGCCACTCTGCGCGAAGGCCTCCTCCGCGATTTCGCCATCACTCAGCCGACCCCGAAATTTCTCAAGGCGATCGCGCAGCGCGCCAACGCGGCGCCTCTCTTGAACGAACTCATGGCGCCGGACCGGAAACACGAGCTTGCGACCTACGTTTTTGGCCTGGAGGTCGTCGATTTTCTGCTCGAGCATCCGTCGATCACCTGGACGCCGCAGGAATTTGTCGCCCTCCTCCCCAAACTGCAGCCCCGCCTTTATTCCATCGCCTCGAGTCTCCGGATGCATCCCGAGGCGGTCCATTTCATCATCGATGTCGTGCGCTACCGCAGCCACGGGCGGGTCCGCAAAGGCGTTTGCTCCACCTTTCTCGCTGAGCGCTGCGCCGATTCACCCGCTCCGATTTTTCCGACCGTCTCGAAATTCCGTCTGCCGGAGGATGGCGACGCCCCCATCATCATGGTCGGGCCGGGCACGGGCGTCGCCCCGTTCCGCGCCTTCCTGCAGGAGCGCCAGGCCACCGGCGCCCGCGGCCGGAACTGGCTCTTCTTCGGCGCCCAGCGCGTCCAGAGCGATTATTTCTACAAGGAAGATTTCGATCAGTTCAGCGCCGATGGAATTTTGACCCGCATCGACACCGCCTTTTCGCGCGACCAGGCGCACAAGATCTATGTGCAGGACCGGATGGTGGAATCTTCCGGGGAAATCTGGAAATGGCTCGAGGAAGGGGCGCATTTTTATGTCTGCGGCGACGCCAAGCGGATGGCGAAAGATGTCGACGCGGCCCTGCGCCAGATCGTGCAGCAGGGAGGCGGGAAAGACGCCGAACAGGCGAACGAATACGTCGAAAAACTTAAGGGCGAAAAGCGCTATAAACGCGACGTCTACTAAAAACCACCGGTTCAGGAACGCAGCGCACGCCATCCCGACATCACGCAAACTAGCGCACTCAGCAGAGCCGCCGCGCCTCCCCAAAGCAACCACCACGGGCGATAAACGATTGTAACGCGCCCGTCCGTCCCGGCGGGAATGCGGACGACCGGAACGAGTCCGCGGTAGGACTCGACCACCAGGGATTGACCTCCGATGGTGGCCCGATAGCCATTAAAATAGGGCCGCGAGACCAACAGGAGCGCGTCCGGTTCATCGTTGGGGAGCCGGACA
>JACCZO010000394.1 GCA_013695925.1 Chthoniobacterales bacterium | reverse complement strand
GGTTATCTTATTCATCCCTCGGCCGGCAGATTCGACGAGACCGGCTCGGCGAAGGTAGACCAAAGCCCAATACACGCGGTTCTCGAAGCGAGATTGCCTGCCCCCGGCAAGAAGCTCTTTGCGCTCTGCATCTGTTAGCCCGAATTTATCAGCCAGGTCATCGAAAAAGATTCTGTTGGAAACGCTCTCCGGCGCGGATGCGTTGCAAATCTCAAGCGCGGGCAGCATTAGTTCTTGGAATGTTGGGATCATACCGTGCTCATTCTACGGCGACGCAATTCTTCGTCACGCCCTTTCCAACTTAAAGCGCACCTTATTACGGTAGAAAATGATGTTTGGGGTCATTGCCAATCAGAGTTGCTACAAGCGCGCTTTGCAATCTCGCCGCTACGCCGGGCCGACATGATCCAGCGCGAGCGGCTCGATGGCCTGATGGAGCAATTCAGCGACAACAACGTGACCCTCTACAAAGACTACAAGAACGCGCGCAAGCTGATCGACCGGGCCGGTGGTGGCAGCTCCACACCGCCCAGTACGCCGCCAACTCCTGTCTAAGGGCGGGGAGTCGGCGCGCTCCCGTCAGCGGGGCGGGAGCAACTGCCGGAAGGCAAGCCAGAGCTTCGCCGGCTTGCCGATCCGGTAGTCGCGCTGGAAGACGCGAAAGCGATCGCGCTCCATTTTGTGGAGGAGCGCGTGGTAGATCGAGCCCATGATGCGGGCGCCGATCATGGAGCGCCGGTCCTCGCGCGGGAGGAGAGCATCGGCTTTGCGAAAATAGGCCTGCGCCCGCTCGGCCTCGAATTGCATGAGCCTGACGAACCGCTCGTCGTCGCGGTGGGCGGCGAGGTCTTCATCGCGATAGTCGAAGCGGGCCATGTCCTCCGCGGGGAGATAGACCCGGCCGTTGGCGAAGTCTTTCGCGACGTCGCGCAGGATGTTGGTCACCTGGAGAGCGAGCCCGAGCTCGATCGCGTACTCGCGACAGACGGGGTTCTGGTAACCAAAAATCTCGATGCTGACGAGCCCGACCGCGCTCGCCACGCGGTAACAATACAGCCGCAAGTCGGCGAAAGTTTCGTATCGCGCGATCGTCAGGTCCATTTCCACGCCGTCCATGATTTCCTCCAGCATGGCGGGCGTGATGGCGTAGCGCGCAGTCAGGCCGCGCACTTCGGCCGCGAGCGACGGCTCCGGCGCCACCGGCCCTTGCAGAGCGTCGCGCCAGATTTTTAGCCGGCGCGCTTTTTCTGCCGAAGGCATTTCGGTGGAGTCGGCGATGTCGTCGATCAGCCGGCAGTAGGCATAGAAGATGGTGATGTCGCGCCGGCGTTCTTTGCCTAACGAGATGAAGGCGAAAGCGAGGTTCGACTGGCTGGCGCGGGTGATCGCCTCGGCACTGGAAGGGTGGTCAGGCATGACGCTAGAAACGAATCCAGCTTTCGCGGTTGACCAGCCCGATTTCGCACTGGCGAAAAAGGCCGACCCAGCTCGCGAGAAGCCAGCCGGTGACAAAGGCACGGGCGAAGACGTAGAAGATTTTCCAGAGCAGGAGCGCGAGCAAACGCTCGGTCGCGGCCGCCCGGATGACGGTGTCGGCGAGGGAGAGGAACCAGTAGTGGAGTGCGCAGATAATGAGAAACCAAACCAGCCGGTAGGAATGGCGTCTGACGAATTGCCAATGCGCCCGGAAAGCCTCGCCCAGGGTTTCATTGTGGAGGACGAGAGACACCTGCATCGCGGCAAAAGCAATCAGCAGCAACGCCATCACGCCACGGCCGATGGGCAGATAATCGAGCACCCCGGGCACATCGCGGAAATAAGCGACGAGGAGCGGAAGGCGGAGCAGGAGCGTGCTCGCGAGCAGGACGAGGCCGAGCCACTTCATGACGTAGCTGAAGCGCCGCATGGCGAACCGCAGCAGTTCGCCCTCGCGGAAATTCAATCCCTTGATCCAGGCCAGGCAAACTGTGATCAGATAAACCTGCAGGTAAACCGCGCAGAGATATTCGAAAATGAAGGCGACCGTGTCGACCGCGGCCGAGGTCTGAAGGAGATGAGCGGGGGAGAGGATTTGCGCGCGGGCGGGCACCTGCCAGTAAATCAGCGGCTTGAGCAAGGAGGCGGCGGCGCTGATTAAAATGCCGAGGTAAATCAGCCAGCCCGCGTGCCCGAATTGCTTGCGCAAGGCGCGCACGAGGCTGCCGTGCAGCCCGCGCCAATTCAGAATCAGCAGCAGCGCGGCCAGAATCGAAAGCGGATAGGTCGTGGCGGCGGCATCGAAAAGGCCGGCAACCGATTCGGCAGTGTGGAGCAGGCTTTCGCGCCAAACCTGGGAGAAAAGCGGCCAATGCCATGATTCCCAAAAGGTGAACTGCTCGAGGCGGAGATCGGCGGCCGACTGGAACGGGGTGAAGATGACAAATTGAAAGGCGGAATAGGCGAGCGCGAGGAGGGCGAAGATGAGCCAGACCCGTTTGAAGCGCAGGTTGCAGCGGAAACCGTCGCGGAGCGAGACGCGCACAGGATTCGCCAGCATCACGAGCGCGTAGCCGGCGAGCATCCCGAGCAGCGGGTAGACTCGCGGCACGGCGGAGAACATCGCGAAAATCTTGCCTAACGAATGAAACCCCAGTGCCGGGTGAAGGGCCAGTAAACGAAAAGCCCGCGACCGACGAGATTTTCCTCTGGGACCGGCCCCCAGTAGCGACTATCGTAGCTGTTGTAACTGTTGTCGCCCATCGCGAAATAGCCCTCCGCCGGGACGACGTAGGTCCGCGTGGGCGTGCCGAGGAACGACTGCCCCGGCCCATAGCCCTTGTAGAGGCCCTGCGCCGCCATCACGCGGCGGACGCCGAAGCTGTTGGCCAGCTCGCCATTGACGTAAAGTTTTGGCGAATCAATCCGCAGCTCGTCGCCCGGCGTCCCGGTCAGGCGTTTGATGTAAAACGGCGCCCCGGCTTCCGGATCTTCTCGGATGCCGAGAATGCGATTGGTCCGGAAAACAAAAACGTCGCCCCGATGGGGATGGACGAAATTGTAGCTGAACTTATCGACGAAAACCTGGTCGCCGGTATCGACCGTGCCGCGGGCGATCACCTGGCCGCGATGATAGACGTTGCCGGGAAAGACCTGGAAATCCTGCCGCAAAATTTCGGGGGGCGCATAAACCGTAAAAGATTGATGATCGCAGGTGATCCGGGAGAGGGTGAAAAAGAAGAGAAACTTCCGCGGCGTGATGTCCATGACCGTGTTCTCGGCGCCCGAGACGACGTCGATGTAGTTGCGGCCGGCGGCGACGAAATCAAAGACCTGCTTGAACACGTTAGGTGCAGGCGAGCTCAGCGGGTGGCCGATAATGCCGTTGAGCGTCGGCTGCATCGAGCCGGTTGGGATCTTGAAGGGCTGGATGAAATAAGAGCGGATGCCGATCGCAACCACGATAGCGACCAGGATGACTTCCACATTTTCGCGCCAAACCGAATCCTTGTGCGGGGGCGTGTGCTCAGTCAGCAGGGTGTCGAGCCGCTCCGATTCTTCATGGGTCGCGCGCTGGTCGCGCGATTTCATCGCGGTGCGCACTTTCTCGAGCTGAGTGTGCAGCTCGGTGATGACCGATTCGCTCAGGCGATCGCGCCGGTAACGAATCAACTTCTCGGCGTGCCGGATGAGAAGGTGACTGTGCTTGATGTAACGCGGCTCGAACATTGGGCGAAACGCTAGCTGAGGAACGCACTTTGCAAAGCGTCAATCGCCGGAGCCGAGGTGGCGACGCCAAGACGTGCGCTGTTCGCTCTTCCCATCCGGGTAGCGCACCCGTCTCGGGTGCTGGCGACGGTGTCCCCACCGTCGCGAACTTTCGTTGACGCGCAGGTCGCAGGGAAAGCCACGGGTCAGGAAGTTCGTCGCGCTGGAACAGCGCAACCAGCACACGAGACGTGTGCGCTACCCGGCCGGCAACCGCGTCGTCACGTAATTACTGCGACGACTTCAAGACCTGGATGAAAGCTTCCTGCGGGATGTTGATTTTCCCGATGCTCTTCATCCGCTTTTTTCCTTCCTTCTGTTTTTCGAGCAACTTTCGTTTGCGGGTGATGTCGCCGCCATAGCATTTCGCGGTCACGTCCTTGCGCAGCGCGCTGACGCTTTCGCGCGCGATGATCTTCCCGCCAATGGCGGCCTGGATCGCAACCTGGTAGAGCTGGCTGGGAATTACTTCCTTCAATTTCGCAGCGAGCTGGCGGCCGCGGGCTTCGGCACGTTCGCGGTGCACAATCATGGAAAAGGCGTCGACCGGCTCGCCATTCACGAGGATGTCGAGCTTGACCAGTTTGTCCGCGCGATACCCGGCGTGTTCGTAGTCCATCGAGCCGTAGCCGCGGGTGATCGATTTAATCTTGTCGTTGAAATCGACCAGGATTTCGTTCAGCGGCAGCTCGCAATGGAGCATGACGCGGCGGGCGTCGAGCGTCTCGGTGTGATCCATCGTGCCGCGCTTTTCCATGATGAGCTGGAGGATGTCGCCGATGCTTTCGTTAGGGCAAAGGACGTAGGCGTGCACGATCGGTTCGCGGATTTCCTCGATGATGCTCGGGTCGGGAAGATGCGCGGGGTTGTCGACCTGGATGACCTCGCCGCGAGAGGTGAGCACTTCGTAGATGACGCTGGGCGACGTGGCGATGATATCCATGTCGTACTCGCGCCGGAGCCGTTCCTGGATGATCTCCATGTGGAG
>JACCZO010000387.1 GCA_013695925.1 Chthoniobacterales bacterium | reverse complement strand
TTTTGCCCAATGGGAGCGCCTATGGAGTGGAACTGCTCTACACCGGCCAGGATTGGTACAGCCAATTGGGGTTATACTATCTACGCCACCGCTTTTACAAAGCAGATTGGGGCCGCTTCCTCCAGCCCGACCCGATCGGCTTCGCCGGGGACCCCGGCAATCTCTATCGCTACTGCACCAATAATCCAGTCAATGCCAGTGATCCGATGGGCACTGCATCAAAGAGCCTCGACGGAGGTGGCTCAGAACCAACAAACTCAAGTGCGTGGGGGAATCCTGGCGGTGGGGGACTGCCTGATTTCCTCTTTGGCTACGATGGAACACAAGGTTCTGGTGTTTACGCATTCAACCAAGGCCATCTCGGAATCAACTTGGGCGGGATGCTGAGTGGCGTGATGTATAACCCATACAATAACCTTGGCGGACTCTCATACAACGGGCAGAGGATCGTAGGGATAGCTTTCAATGACGGGGCGGGCGATGTGGCTTCAAAAGGCCGTGTTCCCACAAACATGTTTGGTTCTGGTAACCTTGTACCCGGTAGCGCCTCACTTAACGGGCAAAACACTTATAGTGTCGGGAGTTTTCTTGATGCGTTGAAGAACGCCGGAGATCATTCAGTCACGACGCTTACCTTTGTAGGACATGGCACCGACAGCACGATTCAGTTAGGATACAGCGGAACATTTTCTTATTCCTCGGACTTTAATGGGGGATTCATATTTAGTGCAACGTCGAACTATAATATCAACTCTAGTTTATCCAGGGCGTTAGCATCGAACGCGCTAGTTACGTTTTACGGCTGCAATTGTGCGAGCGGATCTTCTAATATGGCTCGTGCTTTTAGCTCGACGTTCGGCGGCACCACGGTCGGGGGATATTCCGGTACCGGTTTCTCCATTGGGATACCTGGAGTGGGATATTTTGGGCATCTTGGCTCGATGACCTATTATCAAAACGGCACTCAAGTTCTTCCCCCAGGAGGATAGCACGCTCATGTCGGCAAAAATGGAGTTTTGGCTAAGGGCTCATTCCCGATAGAGAGACCGGAGGTTTTGCGTTGGTATGAACAAGACGAACGTTATGGCAAACAGTCGGGCGACAGCGTTGTTTATAAGTCGCTTAGCGGTGGTGCTCATTGTATTAGGCATGATCGTCCAGCCGCTCTGTGATTCAGCCCCATATTACCTAATGCTGATTGGCGTCGCTATCGTGCCTCTAGCATTCGGAACGAAGCATTATCGAATTTTTGCCGTGATCGCGATTTTGGTTTTGGGCTGCGCGGCGACTAATGCGTATATGAATATGAGGCGGGTTGAGGCGGAGACGAAAGTCTTTCGTGAGAGGGCTCGCATTTCGAATGACGCTCGACGATAGAAGTAGGGAAGTAGGGGTCAGGCTAAGAAAATGGACAGATCAGGAAGCCTTCAGGGTTAGGCGACATTATCTTGACAAAGCCGGAGCTGGCGTCATCGCCCAAGGCTGCGATCACGCCTTGGAGAGAGTTAGAGCAGCTTTGCTGCATTGGTAAGCGAAAAGAAAAGGGGTCGGTTCCACATTTCTATACTTTTTGCTCGACGGCGGTTTGGTCCGTCCAGTATGAGGAAGGGATGCCTCGGCCTTACGGGTTGAATATGATGGAGCCTTCTATCATCTGCTGAGCCGCGGGGATCGGCGGGAAGAGATTTTTGCCGATGAAGAGGATCGGCTAAGATTTCTGGAGTTGCTCGGGCAGGTATGCGGGAAAACGCACTGGCAGGTGCACGCCTATTGCCTTATGAGGAATCATTTCCACTTGGTGGTGGAAACGCCGCGGGCGAATCTGGTGGCGGGGATGAAGTGGTTTTTGGGCACTTACACCATGAGCTTCAATCGGCGGCATCGCCTGAGTGGGCATCTCTTTGCCGGTCGTTACAAATCGCTGTTGTTGGATGAAGGAGATGGGAGTTACCTGCGAGAAGGGAAAAGGGGTCGGTTCCACATTTCTATACTTTTTGCTCGACGGCGGTTTGGTCCGGCCAGTATGAGCATGGGATGCCTCGGCCATTACGGGTTGAATATGAAGGAGCCTTCTATCATCTGCTGAGCCGCGGGGATCGGCGGGAAGAGATTTTTGCCGCTGGGAGCTGACGGGGTCGCGTCTAATTTTTTGACATTTCAAAGCAATCGAAAACCAAAAACTTCGGAATGGTGACGTTGTTAAATTGTTTAGACGCGACCCCAATTCTCTCCCCAATTCTCTCCGCGGGGGACTGAACCGCTTAATTTTTGCTCGCGGTCAGAGCCGCGGCCGGGCCAAAATTCCCGCGGGAACCGATGCCTGCGGTCTTCATCAGCTATTCGCGCAAAGATTTTTATTTCGCCGAGTCACTCGCCTTCCATCTCGCCGCGCGCGGGACGGAAAGCTGGCTCGATGCCAACCACCTCACTCCCGGCGCCGAGTGGAGCGAAGAAATCGATCGCGCCCTGGACGAAGCGCAAACCGTCATCCTCGTGGCCACGCCCGCGAGCCTGCGTTCTCCTCACGTGGAGCGCGAATGGAAACGCGCCCTCGCGCAAGGCGATCGTTTGGTCGTGGCCCTCTTCCGTTCCTGCAAACTTCCGCCGGAAATTCGGCCATGCCGAGTGGTGGATTTTCGCGGGCCGTTTGGCGCGGCCCTGCAGCGGTTAAAGCGCCTCCTGGACGAGCCGGAGGAGGCGTCACTTCGCCTAACGAAATCGTCCCGCCTGCCACGGGTGCCGCCCTTCGTCGCTCTCATCACCCTCATGCTCGCGGCGATTTTTCTTTTTCCACTGGCCATCTTTGGCGAAAGGCAAGGGCTCAATCTGGAGAATGAAACCATCGGGTTTCAAATCTTTTTCTGGGTCATGCTTCCGTTTATTGCCGGGCTGGTCGCCTGGCACACCTGCCTGGCTTTTCTTTGGCGGCGGATGGGTCTGACGCGGCTGGCGCTGACCCTGTCTCTTTTCACCGGCCTCTTCGGCCTTTATCTCCTCGGACGGACGGCATGGATCCCGTCCGTCACGGCGCTGACCAGAGGCATGCACTATGGGAACATACCGAATTCGATTCTTATTGGCATCGTTGTCATCGGATGCGCCGCGCTCGCAATTGTGGTTTTACTCCGTCCGCAGGATTTGCTGCGCTGGTGTCCGACAGGGAAAGCCTGGGACGCATATCGGCGCGGGCGCGTGATAAAGATTCCGGATCTGCCCACCCGGTTTGCAGAGCTCGGCGGGTTCCAACTTTTACACGACGTTGAGGATGAGCCCGCCGCCGCGCAATTGCGCTCGGACTTGACCAGCGTGGGAGCGACGGAAGCGCCGGGCGACGGCACGCGCGTGATTCTGCTCACCAACCGCACCACGACCGAGTGGCTCAGCGGACAGGCAGATCTTCTCCAAAAGGCCGCGGTGACGGTGATCGGAAGCGCGATCGGTTTGCCGGAATCGCTTCACTGGCTCTGGCGTCGACAATGGATCGACTTGCGGCGCTGGGACGCAACCCGCAAACAAAAGAACCCCGTGCCCGCCGTGCCGGAGGGAATGGCGCGGTTGCGTCTGCCCGCGATCGTCCGCGTGAGCGAACATCTGCTTTGCGCGATTGCCGGATTATTGGCGGTGCTCGCGAATGTCGCCTTTTCGACGAACAAGTCGCAGAGTGAGGATCTCACCCCCCTCGACTGGTTCGGCGTCGTGCTGGCGATCGCGTGCACCTTCTGGATAGTCGTCGCCTGGCAGCTGATTCATCGAAAAATCACGCAACCGCGCTACCTGCGGATGACTGGCGTTCTCGGCTGGTCCACGCTTCTCCTGGCGGCGGGCGGTTTTTGGGTTTTGGTGTCGTTAGGCGGAAATGTTTGGCGCGCGATGCCCGCGGTCTTGTTCGTCATCGCCCTGCCCTTCCTCCTCCGCTGGCAAAGGCCGCGTCTCGCTTTTTGGTTCCCAGCGCCGCCCAGCTCGGGTGCGAAATTTCCCGCTCGTCTGAACGCGCCGCGGAAATGGGATGCGCTTCTCTGGACCTTTCTTTATATGGGACTTTGGATGGTTCTCCTCGACCTCATGGACTGAAAGTCCGCGAGGATAAGGCGCCCGGCACGGATCGAATTTGCCGGCGCGGTCTACCACCTGCTTGATCGCAGCGACCGACGCGAAGCGATCTATCGCGACCGGACTGACCGGGAGCGCTTCCTGGCTACTCTGGGGGAGGTCTGCGCGCGGGGGGGGGG
>JACCZO010000386.1 GCA_013695925.1 Chthoniobacterales bacterium | reverse complement strand
CCAGCACTCTGCGTCGGTCTCGAACACTTTCTGAAAATCCACCATCCTGGGTCTGATCTCCGCGACCCAATGTCGATACGGCTCGTTCTTCTTGTGCTCATCGAAGGCCGCCCTGTTCCGATATGCTTCATAAACAAAGAAGGCGTTTTCGGCCTCTGGATCGGGATCCTTATATAGATCAAATCGAAGCGTCCCGGGTTCACAGTCATGTGCGACCCGAACATCCTTCTCGATGAAGTCGATGAATGCCTTCCGATCAGCCGGGTTGACTACGACCCTAAACAAAATTCCAAACACACCCTCTCCTTGCTTTTTGTTGATTCGTCACTTTTTTCCCACCTTTTGCCAGACCAACGCTATCTTGAGAGTCGAGCAGGACAATGCCGCCTTTCAGCAAACGAGGTGAACCCGGGAAGCTGCTCATACGGATTCCCCAAGTCGTGCGCTGTTCGTCTCGTCAGCGATGGGCTGAGGTTTGTCCTTTTCGGACACCTTTAGAAATCTCCTTTGGAAAACAACGAAGGCGACTACCGCAAGCAGCATCGCAAATATTGATGCGTACTGAATAACAATGGCGACTACTGTGGGCAGGATTGTAACCACCGTCCTGCGTGCCAATAGGGCAAGAGCTGAGGAGGCAATCAGATAAATCCAACCTCCAATGGCGGCCCCATAGACCATGGCCAGTCCGCGATCATGCCACACTTGCACTCCGAACAGCTTCAACGTGCGGCGAGGCCGTTCGCTAAAAAGGCCGCCGCCTTTTGCAGCTGCGCTTAACCGCGGCAGGCTTAGTTGGCCTTCCAGGCCTTTCGCCCGGTGAATTGCGGCATCATAAAGCTGACTGTTCCTGAGTTCGTAGAGACTAATGGCAAAGTCACCATAAGGCCGAAGAGTCCAACAACCAGCGCCGCAGTCTGGTTCGGTTTTTCCGCCACTAATGAAATTATTGCCGCAGAGGCTGCCGGCACGGCTGCCAGAAGCTTGAACCGAATATCCGTCAGCATCCTGATCAACTCGTTAGTCTGCTCGTAATCCAAGAATAGAGAGTCATCTTTCATAAGGTGGCAGTTTATCGTCTGACTTCCGATCCAATCTCCAGAAATACGCGTGATGGTGTCGGGGTCGACCGGAGCGCAATCACGCGCTGAACGGCGCCAGTCTGGGATCGATCAGCGAAATCCCGCCTTTGAGGAGGCGCGGAGAGTTGAGAAATGTGCTCCAGTCGTGCTTTCATCTGTCAATTCTGCTGGAGAACTCGGGTTTGACCGCCGGCACCTGCGTATTGCAAACGCTGCTGTATGCGGCGTTACGCCAGGCTCTCACTTCCAAATCCAGTAATGGCGCAATCACGTGCTGCACCATTGCCTCGGCTGCGCCTAACGCCTGACCTCGTAGGCGAACCAAGGCAGCTAACGCTCCCCGATTGACGAAAACAAGCATGTTGCTGTAGTCAGACGGAGGGATACAGCCCACCTCGCGCAGAGCTGCAGTCAGATCAACATTGATATGGACATTTGCCATAGCTGCGCCACATAGCTCGGCCTCCCCCACCAGAGCAGAAGTTGCCGCCGCGCCTCTGCCCAAGGCGTTACAATCGCGAAAAGCGCGTTGCCAGACCTCGTGAGGCTGACCATACACTGCTCGCAAAAACTCTTCCGCGAAATGAATATTGAGCCGCAAGAGAGCGTTCGGGCGCTGGAATAGCGAAAGGTTTTGATTGATTTGCTGAGTGATTGAAGCGTGGGCAAAGGCGAAGAACCATCGCAGGTCGTCCGACCGGTGAAATTCTTCTGCCGCCTCGAAAAGACCATTCTCGATGGCCAGATTGCGGTCTACTAACAGCTGGCCAATAACTTCAGTCCCCGGCTCTCCTCCGGCAAAGCTTTGCGGCGCTTCCTGTCGCTGAATAAATCCTGAATGCTGAGAGTGTAAGTGCGAGAACTTTCCGACACGGCTCCCATCCATTACATTCAATGAAGCCTGATGAGCCTCCCGTTCGAACACGTCATCAGCAGGACCTACCGCTAACTGACCTGGTAGATTGCGTTGATTATCCTGCTGAACGATATGGGTCAATTCGTGTCCTAACAGATGCTTGCCAGCATTGGTCTGAGGCAAGTACTGTCCGGTACCGAATACCAGATCCCGCCCGACCGTGTATGCCAGCGCATTCACTGCCCGCGCCGACTCCGCAGCCTTCGCATCAGTATGCACGCGAACCTGAGCGAAGTCATGACCAAAGCGTTGCTCCATCAATTCTCGCGTCGCGGTGCTGAGCGGCTGACCGGGTGAGCGCAAGACCTGCTGGACGATGGGCGGAATTCTCGCCGTGGTCGGTGGTGAAAAGGACGACTGCGCCGGTTCCTCGCCTTGCACGGCGTCGCCCCTGCCCAATGAATTTATTAATGGGCGGCTCG
>JACCZO010000384.1 GCA_013695925.1 Chthoniobacterales bacterium | reverse complement strand
GACCTCCTCTCGCTCGGCGCTCTGCTCGAACGAGCTCGCCTGCTCATCACGATCGATTCAGCGCCATTGCACCTGGCCGCGGCCCTCGGCACGTCGCAGGTCGCCCTGTTTGGCCCGACCAACCCTTTCCACTGGCGGCCGCGCACCACCCCGACCGCAATTTTGAGGGCGGGATATCCTGCGCCGATGACCGATTTCCTGCCGAAGCAACAGCCTCATCCAATGAAGGAAATCTCGACGCAAGAGGTGATCGATGCTATGCAAAGCCTGCTGTCGAGTCCGGCAGCGCCAGTTGCATGAGCAAGATCTTGCCAGCGCCCAAAATCAAGGAGCCGCTCTGGACTACCATTCGTCGCGGGTGGCGTCCGTATCGGCGTCTTTTTGCCTACGCCATGCCCTACAAAGGGCGCCTGATTCTTGGTCTCGCCTTCGGTTTTCTCGCCGGCGGTGTTAACGGCCTGCTGCCCCTGGTGATGGCGCGCGTCGCGAATGTCGTCTTTCACGGCAACACGCCTGCACCCTCCATGCTGGCAACTCATCCCGAGCTGCTGGAGAAGGGGCCGCAGATCAACTCCCTTGTCCTAATCTGCCTCGCCATCCCCGCGGTGATGATCCTGCGCAGCGTCCTCGGCTATTGCAATTCCTATTACACGACCTGGGTCAGCGCCAAGGTCCTGACCGACATCCGCACCCAGCTCTTCAGCAAGATGCTAGCCCACTCGATGGATTTCTTTAACAAGATGCAATCCGGCTTCCTCATGTCGCGGATCACGAACGACACTCGCATGATGCAGACCGCCCTCTCCAGCATTAGCAGCGACCTCTTCAAGCAACCGATCGCCATTATCAGCGGCATCGGCGTGCTGCTCTACATGGATTGGAAATTCACCATCGTGACGCTGGTCCTTTTCCCGAGCTGCCTCATACCGTTGAGTATGTATGGGAAGCGCGCCCGGAAAGCCGTCAAAGGCGAGCAGGAAGAGATGGGCCAGATGGTCGTGACGATGCAGGAAACCTTCGCCGGCATCCGGGTCGTGAAGTCATTCGCCCGCGAAGAGAACCAGGCCAAATCCTTCCGCCGCAGCAATCGCATCCAGTTCGATAACATGATGCGCATCACGCGCTCGACCGAGGCGATCTCGCCACTCGTTGAGTCGATCGCCGCGGTCGGGGTCGGATTCGCTCTGCTTTACGTCTACTTCGCGCATCTCCCGGCGGCGAAATTCATGGCCCTCATCGCCGGCATTTTCCTTCTTTACAACCCGATCAAGACCCTCAGCCGCATGCACGTCATGATGCAGCGCTCGATCCAGGCGACGGTCGAAATCTTTCGCATCCTCGACTCCAAATCGAGTGTCGAAGATCGCTCCGACGCGGTCGCGCTCACCTCATCCCGCGGGGGGTTGGAACTGGATCACGTGACCTTCCGTTATACCGGCGGCATCGACGACGCGCTGAAGGATTTCAACCTCAAGATCGAGCCCGGCCGCAGCTACGCGCTCGTCGGCGCGAGCGGGGCAGGCAAAAGCACCATTCTTTCCCTCATCCTGCGCTTCTACGACCCGACCAAGGGCTGTGTCCGGATCGACGGCCGCGACCTGCGCAAGGTCACGCAAAAATCCCTCCGGGAACAGATCGGCCTCGTCTCACAGGACACCTTCCTCTTCCACGACACGATTCTTAAAAATATCCAGTTCGGCCGGCTTGACGCGACCGAGGCCGAAATTTACGCCGCCTCGCAAGCCGCCTTTGCCCACGACTTCATCATCGCCCAGCCGAAAGGCTACGAGACCGTGATCGGCGACAAGGGCTGCCTGCTCTCCGGCGGGCAACAGCAGCGGGTCGCGATCGCGCGCGCCTTGCTCAAGAACGCGCCCATCCTGCTCCTCGACGAAGCCACCTCCGCGCTCGACAGCGAGTCGGAACAGCAAATCCAGATCGCGCTCGAACGTCTCGCCAAAGGCCGCACGGTCATCGCCATCGCCCACCGGCTCTCGACCATTCTCTCCGCCGACCAGATCGTGGTCATGGACAAAGGCCGAATCAAAGAAGTCGGCACGCACGCCGAGTTGCTGGAAAACTCCGGGTACTACCGCCGGCTTTACGACCTGCAGTTCAACCGCAACCCAGAAGAGCCCGGCGCGGAAGTGGAACTACTCGCCGGCGCGACAGTATAGACGCGTCCCTCGGGGGGGTCATCTATTGTGCGAAGCGTCTACATCACGCGCGCAGCTCGAGCTCGCCTGGAGGTTCTGGCAAGTCCACCCAGCTGCGGCAACCGCCGTACGATTTTGCATCCGGAAAACGCCAGACCGGATCCAGGTGGAAGACTCGCACAAAAGCGACATGCACACCGGGGGCCGCATCGTAGTCGAAGCGTTCCCTGACCACGTTTTCCGTCAGGATATGTAACGGCGCCAAAGCCCGCACCTCCTCCCAGCGAGTCAGCAGCCGGCTTTCCTCCACCCGCGCGAAATAACGAATCTCGATCTCGCCTTTCCGCGGCTCCGGCAACTTCGGCTCCGGCAGGCGCACCCGCTCGACTTGTTCGTGAAAGAACGTCGGGAAAAGGAAAAACTCCCGATGCCGAAAAGCGAAGCCGTCGCGCCCTTCCGCGATCCCGCCTTTGCGGATAATCACGCTCTGTTTTCCCGTCCCGAGCGCCTGGCAAACCAGAGCCCATTCCTTGAAACCGATCCTTTGCATTTCGCGGCCTGCAAACTACGCTCCGGGCCATGCCCTTCAAGATCGACCTGCACACGCATTCGTTCTTTTCGGGCGACGGCGTTTCCAGTCCGGAGGAGAACATCGCCTCCGCCAAAGCCAAGGGGCTGCACGGCTTTGCACTGACCGATCACAACACCAACGATGGGGTCTCCTATCTTCTGGAAAAAGGCCTCATGCGCGAAGACGGCATGCCGGTCGATGATTTCCTCATCATCCCCGGCGTCGAAGTGACGACCGCGGAAGGTCATCTTCTCTGCATCGGCGCCTCGCTTCCTTATCTGAAAGGACGCCCGGCGCGCGAAGTCTGCGATCTCACCCACGAGCGCGGTGGCCTCGCCATTCCGCCTCATCCCTACGACTTGTTTCGGGCAGGCATCCGCTTCTCGATTCTCGAAACCCTCCCGATTGACGCGCTCGAAGTCTTCAATGCCGCCACCACCCTGCGGCGCTACAACCAATACGCCTTCAAATACGCCAAGCTTCGCGGCCTGCCCATGACGGCTGCGAGCGACGCGCATCACCACGCCGCCATTGGCACCGCCTACACCATTCTAGACACGGAAGATTTTTCGCTCCGCGGCATCCTCGCTCAGATCCTGAAAAGCAACGAGCTGAACCAGGAATATCTGACGCCCAAGGACAGCGTGCGGAAGACCTGGAACAACTGGATGCGCCTGCGCCGGCACAAGACGCTCCCGACCAAACCCACCAGCGACTAAGAATTTCGCGATAGCTTTCGGAGTGCGGTGCGTCCTCGCACCGCTTTTTGGGAAGCGAGAACCGCGCCCGGAAAGCGACGCGAAGACGCGTCGCACTCCAAAGCTTCGCGAAAATTATTTCAAACCGGAAGGCCAAGTGATATCCAGAGCCGGTGAGCGAGAGTTGGCCCCACTCACCCCCGCATCATTTCACCGCCAAAGGCACGTACATCATCACCTCTGCGACCTTGCATCGCCGGCCGCTTTTTAACACCGACGCAAAACTCGATCTCTTCCGCGATACCACCTTCGAGCTAGCGCGCGATTACAATCTCCTCCTGCAAGCCTGGGCGTTTTTCGCCAACCATTATCATCTCGTCGCCTGCTTCGAAAATGTGGGTGCGGCGAATCTCAATTTTGTTCGTCATTTGCACCGCGAATTGGCGATCCGGCTGAATCGTCTCGACGCGTTGCCGGGTCGTCGCGTGATGTACGAGTTTTGGGATACCCATCTGACCTTTGAAAAGTCCTGGCTCGCGCGCCTCAACTACGTCCATCAGAATCCGGTGCATCATCGGCTGGTGGCGGTGGCGAGCGCATATCGCTGGTGCTCGGCGCGCTGGTTTGAGACAAACGCGCGATCAGCATTTGTGAAAACAGTCGCGTCATTCAAAACCGATCGGGTCAACGTGCCAGACGACTTCTAATTTCGCGCCAGCTTGCGGAGTGCGGTGCGTCCTCGCACCGCTTTTTGGGAAGCGAGAACCGCACCCGGAAAGCGACGCGAAGACGCGTCGCACTCCAAAAGCTATCGCAAAAGTTTGCGCAGCTCCTCGGCCGACGTGGCCGGCGCTTTACACATGAAGTTCTCGCAGACATAGGCCGCGGGCTTGCCGTCGATCGGGCCCATCGCCTTCATTTCCTCCAGCTTGCCGGCGAGATATTTCTGGCCTTCGCCTCCGTCAGCCAGGAGCACGATGGTGTTCGGGAGATAATGGCGCCGCGTTTCGTCGAGCAGGTCGCGCGTCTCCGGCGCGCCCGGTTTACCCGCGATCACGATCTGTTTCGGTTTCGTTAGGCTGGCATCCAGCGCGACCAGCATCTGCGGCATCGCGCTCGGGTAGTGGTTCAGCGCGCCCCCAAAAGCGGCGATCGTTTTCTTCGCCTTCTCGCTCCATTCCTTCGCGTCGCGGATTTGTCCGAGCCGGAGCAAGTTGAGCGCGGCAATGGAACTCGGTGCCGGTTCCGCATTGTCGTTATCCTCTTTCAACCGAAGCAAAATGTTTGGGTCCTCGCCGGTGCTGGAAAAATAGCCGCCGTCTTTCTCGTCCCAGAAAAGCCGGTCTTGCGTCGCCTGCAGTTGCTCGGCCAGCTTGAGCCACTCTACCTCGAAGGAAGCCTCGTAGAGATCGAGCAGACCCTGAATGTAAAAGGCGTAGTCCTCCGCAAATCCGCCGACCGTTGACGCTCCGCCGCGATAACTGCGCCGGAGCGTTTTTGTTTTCGCGTCGTAAAGATTGTCGCGCACGAACTCCGCCGCCTTGGTCGCGGCGGCAAGATAACTTGGATCGCCCAGGACCTGCGCCCCGCGCGCGAAGGCGGAAATCATGAGCCCGTTCCAGGCGGTGATGATCTTGTCGTCGAGATGCGGCCGCGGCCGCTTACCCCGCAGCTCGAGCAGGGTGGCCCGTCGATAACGCATCGATTCGTCGACATCGAGCTCGCTTTTCCCAAACTTCTTCGCGGTCTCGGCAAAAGTCTGCCGCTCGTAGAGGATATTTTTGCCTTCGAACTCTCCCTGCGGATCGCTTCCCTCGGGCGCGTTCCCTGCCTCCTCCACGCCGTACTGGTAATCGAAGAGCTCGGCATATTCTCCCAGCGCCTTATCGATCTCTTTCTTCGTCCAAACGTAGAAAGCGCCTTCCGTTTTTTCCGCCCGTCCGGGGTCACCGCCCCCGGCTACAGCACTGTCCGCGTCCTCGGCCGAATAGAACCCGCCCTTGGCATCGGTCAGGTCGCGGCGGACATAATCGAGCGTGTCGCGCGCGACCGCTTCGTAGCGCAGGTCGCCCGTGATTTGGTAGGCGTAGAGATAAGCCGCGGCCAGTTGCGCCTGGTCGTAGAGCATTTTCTCAAAATGCGGCACCCGCCAGAGAGCATCGACCGAGTAACGATGAAACCCACCTCCAAGTTGATCGTGCATTCCGCCGGCGGCCATCTTGCGCAGGGTGAAGAGCGCCATTCCCAGTGCCGCCTCGCCCGCTTCCGACTTCGGCGCGGAACGCTGGTAAACGTGAAAAAGAAACTCGAGCGTGACCGGCCGCGGGAATTTCGGTGCGCCGCCAAACCCGCCTTCGCGCGAATCGTAACCGCGCGCGATCTGCTGGTAAGCGGCATCGATTAGTTTGGGATCGACCTTCCCGCCTTCACCCGAGGCCCCGGCGGTGGAGCGGGCGAGCGCGGCCATGATCTGGCTCCCGCTTTCACTGATCTTGGCGTGATCGTTCTGCCACGCGTCCGCGATCTTGCGCAGCACTTTGAGGAAACTCGGCTGCCCGTGACGATCTTCCGGCGGAAAATAAGTGCCGCCGACGAAGGGCTTGAGCGCCGGGGTAAGCCAGACGTTGAGCGGCCAGCCGCCGCCCCCGGTCGTGGCCTGGACGAAGGTCATGTAGACGCGATCGACATCGGGGCGTTCCTCACGGTCGACCTTGATGTTGACGAAGCGCGAGTTCATAAAGGCGGCGACGTCTTCGTTCTCAAACGACTCCCGCTCCATCACGTGGCACCAATGGCAGGTCGAATAGCCGATCGAGAGAAAGATCGGCTTCCGTTCCTTGCGCGCCTTGGCGAACGCTTCCTCGCCCCATGGGTACCAATCAACCGGGTTGTGGGCATGCTGCAGGAGATAGGGGGACTTTTCCCGGGCCAGCCGGTTGGTGTGCTCGTAATGGGCCGGCGGAGTAGCGGGCACGGCAGGCGGAGTCGGTGTCACCCCGCAACCTACAGTCGACTTCCCCAGATGAAAGCCCTCCCATCCTGCTCCTGCTCCTGCTCCCAGTTCCCAATTCCCCCGAAGGAAGATTAGGAGGAAGCGGTCCGAGAGGCAGCGAATTCGTTGTGTTTGCAACTTGAGCCGGGCGCGTGCATGCAAAAGTCTCACCGGATATGGACGCAACGCACCTGACATTCCTTTTCCTGGTCATCGGAATTGTTGCTTTCCTCTACTCCTCGGTCGGCCACGCCGGCGCCTCGGGCTACATCGCGGTCATGACCCTCTTCGGGCTCGCCGCGACAGCGATTCGCCCGACCGCACTCATCCTGAACATCCTTGTCGCGACGATCGGCTCCATCCAATTCGCGCGCGCCGGCTATTTTCGCTGGCGGTTGTTCTGGCCCTTTGCCGCCCTTTCCATTCCGGCCGCCTATCTCGGCGGTTACCTGCAATTGCCGGTGGTAATCCTGAGAATCCTCATCGGCCTCGTCCTCCTCTTCTCCGCCGCGCGTCTGTTTTTTCGAAAGAACGATCCGCCCGAGGTCCAGTCTCCCGCGCCCCCGGCCGCGATCGGGCTCGGCGGCGTCGTCGGCCTGCTCTCCGGTCTCACCGGCACCGGCGGCGGAATCTTTCTCACCCCTCTGCTGCTCTTCTTTCGCTGGGCCCGCATTCGAGAGGCGGCCGCGGTCTCGGCCCTTTTCATTCTGGTGAACTCGATCGCCGGTCTGGCCGGCTATTTCATCGCGCACCGCTCAGTTCCTTCGCTCGGCCTCATCCTTTCGGGGGCCGCGGTGGTGGGAGGCACGGCCGGTTCCTATTTCGGCAGCCGGCGTTTTCCGGTTCGGACGATTTCGTTAGTCCTGGCGATCGTCCTGGTCATCGCCGGCACGAAACTGATCTTCACCCGGTAATAGCCAGGCTCATGACCCACCACGACGGACACGAAGGCGGTTGGGGGAAGCCCCCGCTTAGGGAGGGGGCCCGACCGGCGGGGTCGTGCCCTCATCAATGGAGCCGGCGCCGCGAGGGTGCGGCCTGTGAAAACGGGAATCCGTTTTCGCGCAAAACGCCCTGGGGTTGCGAACACAGGAATCCGTTTTCGCTGGAAATGGGCCGGGGTTGGCCATCCGGATTCCCGTTTCGACGCCCCAGCCTGCCGAAGATGAGAATTTCCTGACACGACTGCGAGAAAACACCCTTGACTAACCCCAGCCGCTCTTGTTCTACTCGCCTTCGCGACCCGACGAGGCCCTATGAAACGCGAATCTCTTACGCTCCGCCAGCCCACCCGGTCTCTCTCTCGATGCCGGGCCAATCCGGGAAAAACAATGACGCTATGAGATTACTCCGCTTGATGCTGCCGGCGTTTCTGCCGGGATTATTCCTCATTCCCCTGACTCAACCGGCCAGCGCGGGCAGCGCGACTTGGAAACTCGACCCGACCAGCGGCGACTGGAACACGGCGATGAATTGGACTCCGAATACCGTCCCCAACGGAACTGATGACATCGCGACATTCGGCGTTTCCAACTTGACCGAAATCACGCAGAGCATGGCTACGACCTTGGGCGGCATGCAATTCGATCTGGGGGCCAGCAGTTACAACATCAATATACTACCCCGCAACACCTTCAGCCTTAATGACGCGGGCGTCACGAACCAGTCGGGCGTGACTCAGTCCATCAGTTGCTCTTCTACCACCTTGGATTTCTATAACCAGAGCACTGCTGGCGATAATGTAATCTACACAAACACAAACACAGAGACATACGTTACGAGCTTTTACACCTTCCATAATGACGCCACCGCAGGCGGCGCTACCTTCATTAACAATAGCAACCCCACGCTCGTCGCGGGCAGCAAGATTGAATTCCAAAACAATGCCAGTGCTGGCAGCAGTTACATTACCAATAGTGGCTCTACTAATTCTGTCTTCACTGCCTACACATCCTTTTACGACGACAGCACCGCGGCGGAGAGCACAATCATATATGACGGAGCTTTTGGCTCCTTTTTTTCGCGCGCAACGGCTGCGAATAGCACTATCACATGCTCTGGTTACTCGAATATCACTTTTTACGAGCTTTCCACCGCAGGGACGGCGACGATCACTTCCTCCGGCGGCTCGACCGTCGTTTTTGAGGACGTTTCCACCGCAGAGGCAGCCACTCTCATCGCGGACGGCACCTCTTTACGCTTTGAAGGGGGGAGCGACGGTGGCACGGCGCGGATCGTATTGACCAACGCTAGCACCCTCATCGTGAAACCCAAAGGGGGGCCAGTCTTCCACGTTGGGTCCTTGGAAGGCGACGGGGCAGCGAGAATCAATCGTGTGCTTCTGATCGGCGGCAATGACCTGGATGCGACATTCTCGGGCACCCTCGCTAGCACGCTCGAGAGCGACTGGCTCACGAAACTCGGCACCGGCACGTGGACGCTCGCAGGCACAGGCAGCTATCCTGGGACGACTACAGTGATAGATGGCGCGCTGCTGGTAGCCAGTGCCTCCACGCCCACAGGGAGCGGTCCCGTCAAAGTGAACGGCGGCACCCTCGGTGGGAGCGGAACCATTGCGGGTCCCGTAACTATAGGCACCGGGAGTGGCACCGGCGCTTTCCTCGCCCCGGCCCATGGCGGAAACAAACAACTCACCCTCACCATCCAAAGCAGCCTGACCTTTAACTCCGACGCGACTTACACCTACACCTTTAAAGCTAAGGGGAACAAATCGAAGATCGACAAGGTGATCGCCAACGGCGTGACCATCAATGGCGGGGCCAGCATCAACTTGAGCGGCACGACGCAGGGTAACCTGACCCAAGGCACCGCCCTGACCCTGATCAAGAACACCGCCGCGACCCCGATCAGCGGCACCTTCAGCAACCTGCCCGACGGGGGGATCGTGAATGTGAACGGCAACAACCTCCAGGCCAGCTACAGCGGCGGCGACGGGAACGATCTCACGCTCACGGTGGTGCCATAGCGCTCGGCGCTATTTATCACCACGAAGGACACGAAGAGCACGAAGCCCTGGAGGGAAGCGCTTCGTCGCTTCCGAGATGAATGGGGCGTCTCTTGCAATTCACGCCCCCCGCGCGGCATCGACAAAGCGATGCCCTCCAGAGCGAAACACCAGCCGCGACCTTGGGGGTTCAGGGACAGCGACGGTGCCGACGGCTAAACTCAGGGCCGCAGCTCAATCTTTGGCGCGGTGTCCGGCGTCCAGGGATTTTTCTGGTGATCGCCTGCCAGGATTGCATCCACTTGCTGCCGGATCAGACTCAAAAATCCGGCGACATCAAACCGGTGACGCTGCGGCGCAAAGGGCGCGAGATTTTTTTCCGCCAACCGAAACAGGCGCACCGCCGGATACAGCCGCCGCCCGTCTTTTGGATGCGTGGGTCGCGCGTGCTGTTTCTGCAAATGCACAAACCCTCCCGCCGCCTGGATCAGGCCCTTGAAATAATTCGCGTCGTCCGATTTCGTCCGCAGCCAAAGGTGCTCGAGGACGTCGTGGGCTTCGTAGTAACGCTGCTCATTCCAGCACCGGAAAAACCCCCGGTAGCAGGGATGTTGCGCGACCTCGTCATCCGCGCTCGCGATCGGCGTGCCGCTCAGCTCCTCGACCAGCTGGGAAATTCTTTGGCCTTTGTTCACGGAACGCTTAGTTTCGTTTCGGCAGTGATGACCGGCAACCGCATACCCATTCTTTTTCCAAGGGAGGGCTGTTGTGTAGACGGCCGCGGGTAAAGAATGACGGCAGTCGGGCTCACGCTTCTTCTTTTCGCGATCGTCTTCCTCGTCTCCTGCTCCGCTCTTTTTTCCGGGTTGGAGACGGCGCTCTTCACCTTGAAGAGCCACCAGATCGAGCGCCTGCGGGAAAAGCATCCTTCGCTGACGCAGTTCCTCCAGACCTTTCGCGATAATCCGCGCCGCGTCCTCAACGTCCTCCTGCTCGGCGACACGGTGGTCAACGTTCCGCTTGTCATTCTTTGTCTGGTTCTGATCTGGGAAGGCCCGCTCATCACGCATCTCCCGACCTGGCTGGCGGCGCTGGCGATCTTCGCCCTCGTCGTCATCTTCTGCGATCTCATCCCGAAACTGCTCGCCCTTTCCACCGCTTACCGGATTTCGGCGCTGGGCGTCTTGACCTTGAAAGTGATGATGCCGCTGCTCGATCGCTTTGGACACGTCCTGGAAAATGCCAGCACGCTCGTGATCGATCGCCTCACCCCGGAGCGATTGCGGG
>JACCZO010000365.1 GCA_013695925.1 Chthoniobacterales bacterium | reverse complement strand
GCGCACGCGCCTCGCGTGCCGTTTTCGGCGCCTCGCCGAAAACTTCCCCCGCGCGAAGAGCCCGTTGCGCGAGGCGCACAACGGAGCACGCGAGGCGCGTGCGCTCCCCGGAACTCTGCCGCAGTTGTCGCTAGGCCAGACATCAGGTGAAAAATAAGAAGGCGGCGCCGACGGCAACGATCGCCCCAAGCGCAGTCGCAGCCGCAGCGGTCCAGGATGATTTCAAATAGATGGTCGGAATTTCCGGTTTGGGCGGTAGCCCATATGCTTCCGGCCCGCCTAACAAGAGGAAGAAAGCATGCAGGCCGGCGACGGATGTCTCCTGCGGATCGTAGAGCTGGGCGTCGTCGTATCCCTGGGCTTGCAGCGTTCGCACCCGCTCCGCACCGCGCGCGCGGAGATCGTCGAGGCGGCCAAAAACGATCGATTCGGTCGGGCAGACTTTGGCGCAGGCGGGGGTGAGGCCGCTCTTTTGCCGGTCGTAGCAGAAGGTGCACTTGAAGGCGCCGCCGGCGTCCGGGAGCGGTTCCGGCCGCTTATCGATCACGCCAAACGGACACGAGACGACGCAATAGCCGCAGCCGTTGCAGACATCGTTTTGCACGAGGACAGAGCCGACTTCGGTGCGGACGATCGATCCGGTCGGGCAGGCTTCGAGGCAACCGGCATTCTCGCAATGTTTGCAAACGTCCGAGACGAAAATCCAGCGGAACGGATCTTCGGGAGATTGCTGATTGCTGATTGCTGACGGAAAGCCCGGCCGTTGCTGCGCATTCGTTACGGGCTGATTGGAAGGAAGACCCATCGGGCCGGTAACCTGATTTCCCTTCTGAAGATCCTGTTCGATGAACATGACGTGCCGCCAGGTGGAAGCGCCGAGGTGGCCGGTGTTGTCATAGGAATTGCCGGTCCAGGTGTAGCCGTCGTCGGGGACTTCGTTCCATTCTTTGCACGCGACTTCGCACGCCTTGCACCCGATGCAGACGCTCGGATCGGTGAAGAAGCCGACTTCGACGTGGTCCGCGACGAAGGTGTGTCGTCGCTGATTCGTGCTTTGAGTGCCTTCGCCGATCATGTGAGTGCGAAAAGGAAGTTAGCCGTCCCGGCTGGCTCGGCCGGCAGCCTTCCAGCCTGCCGGAAAAGGCGATTGGTTTGCCGCGTAACGGGAGCGTGCAGCCGACGGGCTGGAAGGCCGTCGGCCAGATCAGGCGGGACGCCTAATTTCCGGTTCCTCATCCCGACTTCCCGTGTTGCCCGTGCCCGGCGGTGTGTTTGCCGCCTTCAGGCGCACCGGGCGGCGGCTGTTCAGGATGCAGGTTTGGCGGCCCGCCTGGCGGCGCGTATTGCCGGAGGAAATCGAGATACGCTGGGCCAGTCGGCAGTTTGCCAGGGACGATGTTACAGACGAGCGCCTTGGTTTCCATGATGGTCACGTTCGGCTCGCCGGAGATGGCCATGAGATCGTTCGCGACGTCGCCGCGCACGGGTCCGGCTGATCCCCAATGAAACGGCATCGCGACCTGGTGAATGATTTTTCCATCCAGATGAATGGGCCGCAGGCGGCGACTAACGAGTGCGCGCGCACCGATCGCGCCGCGCAAGTTCACGACACAAACGTCATCCGCGTTCCTGATCCCGAGTTCGGTTGCGAGCTCGGGCGAGAGTTCGACGAACATCTCCGGCTGCAACTCTGCGAGGTGCGAAAGGAAACGGCTCATGCCGCCGGCAGTATGATGCTCGGTCAGGCGATAGGTCGTTAGGATATAGGGAAACCGCGGATCGCCGGGCGGCGCGAAGCGGTTTGTCTGACGCGTGAACCAGTTGACCGCCGGATTGGTATCGCGCGGATAGAGCGCGTTGCTGACGGGCGATTCGAGAGGTTCGTAATGCGTTGGCAGCGGGCCGTCCTGCAAACCTTTCGGGACGTGCAGCCAGGCCAGGCCGTCCTCGTGCAGAATGAAAGGCGCGTCGCCGGGCTGCGCGGCGAGGCCTTCGGTGCGGCCGTTCGGCTGGTAATCGGGCGCTTTGTCTTTCTCGAAATCGGGGACGTCGATGCCGCCCCACTCGTTCTTCGCGGCATCCCACCAGACGAGTTTTTTGCGTTCGCTCCACGGCTCGCCGGCCGGATTGGCGCTGGCGCGATTGTAAATAATGCGGCGATCGCTCGGCCAGGCGAAGCCCCAGCCGACGCCGAGGTAATTGTGCGGGTTTCTCGCTTTCGGTTTGTTGACGCCGTCGCTCCCGAGCGCCCCGCAGTAAATCCAGCAACCGCTTGCGGTCGAGCCGTCGTCCTTCAATTTCATGTAATCGTCGAGCTGTGCACCGTGATGCGGCTGGCCGGACGCATCGGTGGTTGGAAAGACGACGCCATCTTCGAATGTGGGAGGGGTCTTTGCGTCCCGATTCCCCTCTGCGGACGGATCGGGGCGCAAAGGCCCCTCCCACGTTTTCCAGCCGTTAATTTCCGCCAGCACAGCTTCCATTTTCGGCTCGCCGTGTTCGTCCTCCGGATACCACCAATCGAGCGCGCGCAGTGGTTCATCGAGCGGATCGTCGGAGGCGTGCGCTTTCGCAATCAGACGCTTGGCGAGCTGATGCATGAACCAGCCTTCGCTCTTCGATTCACCCGGCGGATTGACAGCTTTCTCGCGCCATTGCAGGAGGCGCTGCGTATTGGTGAACGCGCCTTCCTTCTCCGCGTGGCCCGCGACGGGGAAAAAGAAAACTTCCGTCTCGATCTCCTCGGTTTTTAATTCGCCGCGCTCAATCTCCGGCGAATCATACCAAAACGCCGCCGACTCAATTTCGACGAGATCGCGCACGACCAGCCACTTCAGACGCGTGAGCGCCTTGCGTTCGAGCCGCGCGTTCTGCGCGCCGACCGCGGGATTTTGTCCCATGATCAACATGCCTTCCATTTTCCCGTCGAGCGTATCGTAGAGGAATTCGAAAAAGGAATGGTCGCCCGTGATCTTCGGCATCCACTCAAACCCGAAGTCGTTTTCCTTCGTCGCGCGCCTGCCGTAGTAGGCTTTCATCAGGCTGATGAAGTAGGCCGGGAAATTCGCCCAGAGACCGGTCTGTTTGGTGTTCTTCTTCAGGTAGTCGGCGAGCCCGTCTTCGCCTTTGGCCGCGCGCGGCATCGACAGGTAACCAGGCAGAATGTCGTAGAGCGTCGGAATGTCGGTCGAACCTTGAATCGAGGCGTGACCGCGCAAGGCAAGGATACCGCCGCCCGGTCGCCCGATGTTGCCTAACAAAAGTTGCAGAATGGCGGCGGTGCGAATGATCTGGACGCCTTTCGAGTGTTGGGTCCAGCCGACCGCGTAACAGATCGCGGCTGTCTTGTCCGGGCCGGAAGCATTCGTTAGGGCAGCGGCCACTTGGTGGAACATCTCCGGCGAAATCCCGCAGACTTTCTCCACCATCTCCGGGGTGTAACGCGAGTAATGGCGCTTCAGCTTTTGGAAAACGCAGCGTGGATTTTGCAGCGAAAGATCGCGCTGCGGAAAGCTCAGCCCGTCGCCTTCGTAGAGCCAGCTCTCGCTGTCATAGCTGCGTTTCTCTTCGTTCCAGCCCGAGAAATAGGCGTCGCCCGTATCCTCCGTGTCACGGAAATCCTCGCGCAGAAGGCAGGAAGCGTTCGTGTAGTGAACGACGTACTCACGGAAGAAAAGATCGTTCGCGAGCACGTGCCTAACGAGTCCGCCAAGAAAGGCGATGTCGCTCCCGGCCCGGATCGGCACCCAGATATCGGCCAGCGCGCTGGTGCGCGAAAAGCGCGGGTCGACATGGATGATGGTCGCGCCCTTTTCCTTCGCCTTCATCACCCAGCGAAAACCGACCGGATGCGCCTCCGCCATGGACGAGCCTTCGATTAGAATGCAGTCGGCGTTAGCGAGATCTTGTTGCGCGGTGGTAGCTCCGCCCCGGCCGAAGGAGGTGCCCAGACCGGGCACCGTGCTGCTGTGTCATATCCGGGCCTGGTTGGAAACGCATACCATTCCCAGGCCTC
>JACCZO010000335.1 GCA_013695925.1 Chthoniobacterales bacterium | reverse complement strand
CCTGAAGATCAGCTCGGCCTACACGCCGCCGCCCCCGGAAGGTTTCGTGAGCCCGATGACGTGGGGCGTCGAGAGTCATGTGACCGAGCGCTTTGTCGCGGCGGGTGTGCCGGCGGAAAAGATCTCTCTCGAGCGGGACACTTTTACTTTTGAATACCCGGCCGCGCCCGCGACGCTGGTGGAGGAGTTCAAGAACTACTACGGGCCGACGATGAATGCCTTCGAGGCGGCTGAGAAGAACGGCCGCGCGGCGGAGTTGCAGAAGGAGCTGAAAGATTTGTTCAGCCAGCAGAACAAAAGCCCGCGCCCGGATGCGACCTCGATCCCGGCGACATTCCTGCGGGTGACGGTGTCGGTGTGAGTCGCGCCGCGGCGGGTGAAATCAATCCGCCCGGCTCTGCACCCGCTGCACCATCGCGACCGCGGCCATGAGGACGAGCGCGGCGATGACCTGGTGCGGACGGAGCGCGGCGTGGAAAAATCCCCAGGTGATGCAGACCGCGGCGAGCGTCTGCATCATTTCGAAATAGCCCGCGGTGGAAGCTTTCGTTAGGCGCAGGCCTTCGAAATAAATCAGGAGCGGGATGCCGCCGGAGATGGTGGAGAGGAGGATGAGCGCGCCGATCGCGGTGCCGGGGCGCGCCTGGGCCGCGGCCGGCCAGAGCGCGGCGCCGTGCAGCTTGCCCATGACGAGCAGGATGAGCGTCATGCAAACCAACCCGACCACGACTCGCAAACTCGAAGCGAGCCGGAGCGACATGCCGGTCATGACACCGCGGCCGGCGACAGTGGAGAGCCCCCAGAACAGCGCGCAGATGAGCGCATAGGCGGTCCCGAGATTCAACCCGGCCTGGCCGAAGGATTCCCCGATCAACCCCGGATAGGTAACCGAAACAAAAATGCCGGCGACGATGGCGATCCCGGCGAAAAGGTAAAAGCCCCGCGCGAGCCGGTCGCCAAAAAGGAGGCAGGCCGCGGTGGTGGAAATGACCGGCTGAATGTTGAGCACCACGTTGACGACGGTGGGATTTCCATTCTTTAGCGCCATGGTGAAGAAGATGGTGCCGACGGCGGAGCCGGCGAAGCCGGAGAGCAGGAGGTAACCCCAAGTGCGGCGGTCGATCTGCGGGATCTCCTTTAGCCTAACGAGCAAAAGCGGCAGGAACATCAGGAGAATGAGGATGTGTTCCCAAAAAACGATGACCGCGGGCTCGAAAAGGTCGTTCAACGGAATGCGCCACGCGCTCTCCGTGCCCCAGAGTGCGGCGCCGAGCGCCACCAGCCACGGACCGTAACTAGTGTTGCGCACCTTGCGTTCCGTCATGGCGATGGGTGTATCGTGGCGGGCACAGCGCGTCAACGACGCGCTCTGGCCCGGGTAGCGCATGCGTCGCGCGTGCTGGTCGCGCTGTTCCAGCGCGACGAATCCTTGCAGTGGCGTTTTCCCATAGGGGAAGGCACCAGGGTGCCCAGCGTGAAAAAAGTTCGCGACGGTGGGACACCGTCGCCAGCACGCGAGACGCGTGCGCTGCCCGGGCCAGAGCAATGATAATCAACCGAGAATGTCGGAGGCTGACGCGAACGTGAAAACAACGAGCGCCGGTTGCGGCAGTGCAGAGCCGCGCAGGGGCGCAATCGCCTGCGCGGGACGATGCGAAAAGCCTTTGGAAAGCCGGCGCGCATGCGCCCAAAGGATTTTTCTTATTGCCGGGGGCGCTGATCCCGGCCCGCGAGCGATCAGTTTCGTCCAACCGGGGTCAGCGTTCCCTGCTACAACGGCGGGCGGAGGGCATCACGCATTGCTCCAAGGGGTGCCGGTCGATCGAACCAGAGCTCGAAAGCAAGCGCACCCTGATGCAACAACATCGTTAGGCCGTTCGCCCCGCGGGCGCCGGATTCTTCCGCGGCCGCGAGAAGACGGGTCGGCGCCGCCTGGTAAATCAGATCATAAATCATGAGGTGAGGTGCGAGGAGCGAGTGCGGCAAGGGCGAAGGATCAAAATGCTTTCGTCCGAGAGTCGTCGCGTTCACCACCAGATCCGTGCGGGCAAGCTGGATGCGCAACGCAGCCTCCTCGAACGGGACCGCTTCGAGGCGGGCCTCGGGACCCAGGACACGCGGCCCGCTGAAGTAGCGGTTGAGTTCATGGGCGAGCGCCTGCGCCTTGCTCACGGTGCGATTCACGAGCACGAGTCGTTCACAATGTTCAAAAGCGCATTGGCAGGCCACGGCGCGCCCCGCTCCCCCACCCGCCCCGAGTAAAAGCACCCGCAGATCGCGCAGATCGACGGAAAAAACCTCCCGCACCGCTCGCTCAAATCCGGGAGCGTCGGTATTCCAGCCGGTCGATTTTCCATCGCGAAAGACGATTGTGTTGATTGCGCCGATCCGCTGCGCCTGCTCTTCCACTTCCTCGACGAGGCTGAGACCCGCGATCTTGTGCGGCGTGGTCAGGTTGAGGCCAATGAAGTTGAGCTGACGAAAGAGATCGAACGCTTCCTCGAGTTCTGGTGGCGCAATCTGAAAACTCGCATACCGCATCGCGAGGTCGTTTTTTTCCAGGGCGGCGTTTTGCATCACGGGCGAAAGCGACTGAGCAACCGGATCCCCCACCACTCCGAGACGGATCGGCAGCGAAGTCTCGCACGCGATTTTTTTCCAGCCGCGCAGATCTTCCAGATCGTAAACCGCCTTCATCGTCAGATGCGCGCGGGATGACAAGCGGGCATGGCGTGTTTAACGTCGCGCCACCGCATGTCCGACGCCGCCATCGACCCGACCGCTCCTTCCGATTTCATCCGCGACATCGTCGCAGAAGATGTGCGCAGCGGAAAGCACGCACGTATCCACACCCGTTTCCCGCCTGAGCCTAACGGTTACCTGCACATCGGCCACACCAAGGCGGTCTGCCTCAACTTCGGGATCGCGCGCGAGTTTGGCGGCATCTGCAACGTGCGGATGGACGACACCAATCCGGCCAGGGAAGAAGTCGAGTTCGTCGATGCCATCATGGCTGATGTGCGCTGGCTGATCGCCGGCTGGGCGGACAAAAATCTCAATCTTAAGGAAGACGCGACTCCCTTTTACGCCTCCGATTATTTTCCACAAATTTACCAGTTCGCGCAGGAGCTGGTGCGCAAAGGCAAAGCCTACGTCTGCGATATGACCGCCGAAGAAACGGACGAATTTCGCCGGCTCGGCAAAGAGGGCCCATTTCGCAACCGCGCCGTTGAAGAAAATCTCGATCTGCTCGCCCGGATGAAGGCGGGCGAGTTCCCCGATGGCGCACGCACCCTGCGGGCGAAGATCGATATGCAGGCGCCAAATATTTGGCTGCGCGATCCGGTTCTCTACCGCATTCGTCACGCCGCCCACCACCACACCGGCGACGAATGGTGCATCTATCCGCTTTACGATTTTGCTCATGGGCTGAGCGATTATCTCGAAGGCATCACGCACTCGCTTTGCACCCTCGAGTTCGAGGTCCATCGCCCGCTCTACGACTGGATTCTCGAGGCGCTCGATCTCCCGCGCCCGCTCCCACATCAGTACGAATTTGCGCGCCTCAACCTCACCTACACTGTGATGAGCAAGCGCAAGCTCAAGCAACTGGTCGACGAAGGACTCGTGAGCGGATGGGATGATCCGCGCCTCCCGACCATCTCGGGGATGCGCCGGCGTGGCGTGACCGCGAGTGTGCTGCGCGATTTCGCCTACCGCATCGGGATTACGAAATATCCCTCCCTCACCGAAGTCGACGCACTCGAATACGCGATGCGGAACGAGTTCAACCAAATCGCTCTCCGCCGTCTCGCCGTGCTCCATCCCCTCAAGGTCGTCATCACCAATTATGCGGAGGGAAAAACCGAGGAGCTGGAGGCGACAAACAACCCGGAAAATCCGGCGGCCGGCACGCGCAAGATTCCCTTCAGCCGCGAGCTTTTCATCGAGCGCGCTGATTTCATGGAAACGCCGGTGCCGAAATATTTCCGGCTCAAACCGGGCGGCGAAGTGCGGCTGAAATACGCCTACATCATCAAGTGCGACGAAGTGGTGAAGGATGCCGCGGGCGAAATCACCGAGCTGCGCTGCACCGCCGATTTCGAGAGCAAAACCGGCGGCGCGACTTCCAATCGCAAGATCAAGGGCACGATTCATTGGGTCAGCGCGCCCCACGCCGTCGATGTTGAAGTGCGGCTATATGACCGTCTCTTCACCGTTCCGGAACCGGATGCAGACGGGGATTTCAAATCCTTCATCAACCCGCATTCGCTCGAGGTGGTGACGGCGAAATGCGAGCCGTCGTTAGGCGAAGCCGACCCCGCACTGCGCTACCAGTTTGAGCGGATGGCCTATTTCGCACTCGATCCCGATTCTCGTCCCGAGAAACTGGTTTTCAATCGCACGATCACGCTGCGCGACACCTGGGCGAAGGAAGCGAAGAAGTAGCGCGGGACTGAACCGCTTAATTTTTGCTCGCCGTCAGAGCCGCGGCCGGGCCAAAATTCCCGCGGGAACCGATGCCTGCGGTCTTCATCAGCTATTCGCGCAAAGATTTTTATTTCGCCGAGTCACTCGCCTTCCATCTCGCCGCGCGCGGGATGGCAGATGGCTTCGAGTACGACAAGAATGCGCAGTTGACCAAGTTCCGTCTCAACGGGACACTGTCGAGTGGTGCAGTGACGGGCGGCACGGCGACCAGCTATACGATGGACGCGAGCGGGAATCGAACCAACG
>JACCZO010000331.1 GCA_013695925.1 Chthoniobacterales bacterium | reverse complement strand
TTTGCCTACAAACCGATCCTGGCAGTCTTGGAAGAGCGCCGGCAGCGAATCGCCGAAGGGCTTTTGAATGCCGACAAAATCAAGCAGCAACTCGCGGAAAGCGAGCAGCGCTACCAGGAAATCCTGGCGAAAGGAAACGCCGCGGCGCAGAAAATGATCGACGAAGCGCGTGCCAGCAGCGCCGTGATCGCGGAGCGAAAACAACAGGAAGCGGTCACCGCCGCCGAGCAAATCCTGGCGAAAGCGCATGAGGCGAGCGTGATCGAGCGCGAGCGCACGATGAGTGACTTAAAGCGCGAACTCGGCCGCTTAGTCATCGACACGACCGCGAAAGTCACGGGCAAAGTCCTCACGCCTGACGATCAACGTCGCTTACAGGAAGAAGCGAGCCGCGCGGTTGGCGCCTAACGCCTAACGAGGCTCGCAAAACCCCGTGAAGATCAGCAAAGACATCCGGCGACTCTCCCGAAATCTCGTGCGTGCGAGCTTCGTCGAGGGCGCCCTCGATCGAGAGCGGATCAATGCGGTCGTGCAATCGATCGTCGCCAGCAAACCGCGGCACTACATTCAACTCCTCGAAAATTATCAGCGGTTGCTGCGACTGGAAGTGGAGAAACGACGGGCCACCATTGAATCCGCCGCGGCGCTCGATCCAGGCGCGAGCCGGGAAATCGTTTCCGGTTTGGAGCGCAAATATGGCGCTGGCCTAACGACCGAATTTGTCATCAATCCGGCGTTGCTTGGCGGGGTGCGAGTGCGCGTCGGGAGCGATGTCTGGGACAGCAGCGTGCGTAACCGGCTCGAACGTCTGCAGCAACAACTTTAACCTAACGAATTATCATGAGCAGCATTCTGGAAGAAATCGAAACGCAAATCGCGGGCCTGAAAACCTCCACGACCAAAAGCAACGTCGGCGTCGTCCGCGAAGCGGGTGACGGCGTCGCGCGCGTCGAGGGGTTGAGCGAGGTGATGTTAAACGAAATGATCGAATTTCCGAGCGGCGACTTCGGTCTCGCGCTCAACCTCGAGGAAACCGAAGTGGGCATCATTCTGCTCGGCGACCCGACGAAGGTTGCGGAAGGCGATGAAGTCAAAACGACGGGGAGACTATTGCAGGTGCCGGTGGGCAAGGCGCTCCTCGGCCGCGTCGTGAACACCCTGGGTCAACCGGTCGATAACAAGGGGCCGATTAATACCGACACATTTTATCCGGTCGAAAAAATCGCGCCGGGCATCATCAAGCGACGCAGCGTTAGTCAGCCGGTTCAGACCGGCATCATGGCGATCGACGCAATGGTGCCGATCGGGCGCGGTCAGCGCGAATTGATCATCGGCGATCGCGCGACCGGCAAGTCGACGATCGCGGTCGATACCATTATCAGCCAGGCGCGTTTGAACAAAGCTGCGGAGGACGGCCAGTTGAAGGATTATCGGCCGCTTTACTCCATCTATGTGGCGATCGGTCAGAAAAACTCGAATGTCGCGCGCACCCTCGCGGTGCTGGAGAAGAACGGGGCGATGCCTTACACGACGATTGTTTCCGCGCCGGCCTCGGAGAGCGCGACGAACCAGTACCTCGCTCCATTCTCGGGCGCGGCGATGGGCGAGTGGTTCATGGATAACGGGATGGACGCCCTCATCATTTACGATGACCTCTCCAAGCACGCGGTCGCGTATCGCCAGGTCTCGTTAGTCTTGAAGCGCCCTTCCGGCCGCGAGGCTTATCCAGGCGATGTTTTCTACCTCCATTCGCGTTTGCTTGAACGGAGCGCGCGAGTGACGGAAGAATTCGGCGGCGGTTCGTTAACGGCGCTGCCGATTATCGAGACGCAAGCGGGCGATGTTTCGGCTTATATCCCGACCAACGTCATCTCGATTACGGACGGCCAGATTTATCTCGAGACCGATCTCTTTTTCCAGGGGATTCGCCCGGCCATTTCGGTTGGTCTTTCGGTCAGCCGTGTCGGCTCCGCCGCGCAGATCAAAGCGATCAAACAAGTGGCGGGTAAGATCAAGCTCGATCTCGCTCAGTTCCGCGAGCTCGCGGCCTTCGCCCAATTCGGTTCCGATCTTGATGCCGCGACCAAAGCGCGGCTCGATCGCGGCCAACGGATCGTCGAGCTCTTCAAACAAATTCAATACAATCCGATTTCCGTCGAGGAGCAGGTGGCGGTGCTTTGGGCGATGCAAAACGGATATTTGGATCCGGTGCCGGTTGAGCGGGTCAAGGAATTTCAGGCCAAGCTTCAGGATTATCTGCAGACGCGCAAAGAGAGCGTGCTTGCCGCGATCCGCAGCAAGAAGGCGATCGACAAGGATCTGGAAGCCGATCTGGCGAATGCGCTGAACGATTTCAAGACGACATGGCAATAGCCGCCTAACGAAATGGCGAATACGCAGGACATCCGGCGCCGGATCAAATCGATCCGCAACACCGCGCAAATCACGAAGGCGATGCAGATGGTCGCGGCGTCGAAGATGCGCAAAGCGCAACAGTATGCCCTCGCGGGGCGTCCGTATGCGGAGTTGATGAACCGGGTGCTTGTTTCACTCAAAAGCCGCACCAACCCGCTGCTCCATCCCCTTTTGCAAATTCGTCCCCTGCGCAAGGAACTGGTCCTCATCGTCAGCACCGACAAGGGCCTCGCGGGCGCGCTCAATACCAACATCATGCGCGAGGCCGCGGCGTTCGACGCGGAGAAGACCGTTTACGTGACCGCCGGCCGCAAAGCTCGTCAGTTTATCGCGCGGACCCGACGCGAATTGCTCGCGGATTTTGAGCTCAAGGATGCGCCCAGCATTTTGGAAACAAAGGCCATCTCAAAATTCTGCGTCGAGAAGTTCCTCAGCGGCGAAGTGGACCAGGTGACCGTGCTCTACACGCATTTCGTTAACACGATCAATCAGAAGCCAGTCGCACAAACACTCCTTCCGATCAGTGAATTTGCCTTCAGCGCTTCGCCAGCCGGAACGGCGCCTAACGAATCGGTGGTCGATCCGATGCTGGAATACATTTTTGAGCCAAGCGCGCAGTCCGTCCTGGATTTCATGCTGCCCTATTATCTCCAGTATGAGGTTTTCCAGATGATCCTCGACGCGCGCGCTTCGGAACATAGCGCGCGCATGGTCGCGATGAAGAACGCGACCGACAACGCGAATCAGTTCATCAAGGATCTCACTCTCGAGTACAACAAGATGCGGCAAGCCAGCATCACGACTGAATTGCTCGAAATCGCGACTGCCCAGATGGCGGTCGGCGGCTAGTGCGTCTTCGCAGCGACAAAAAAATAACGGCCATCCCCTCGCGAGGACGGCGCCAAGCCAAAGTTGGGTCGGCTTTTTGCCTGGCGCCCGCATTGAGTTCGGCCGCGCGGTCGCCCGACCTGGAGCTCGATCCGGCCTGAAGAGGCATCGGCGGCCGGACATGGGATGAGAAAGAAACCGCCGTCTCGCAGCGTTATCCCGAACTGGAGCAGGAATGCATCCCTGCTGCCCGAGGAAGAAGCGCTCCGGAGCCCGGCCGCGAACCAATTAGTTCGGCACTGACGCCGTTGCCATTCTAGTGGCAGACGGTCCGCTGCGATCGATCGTCCAAATTCTTCGCTTCGCGAC
>JACCZO010000309.1 GCA_013695925.1 Chthoniobacterales bacterium | reverse complement strand
GACTCGGCCGACGGACTTCCAGCCCGTCGCATCAATCAGGCAGGCAAGATGCCCGCCTGCCGAGTCAGGCTGGAAGCCCGACTTCCGTCCGGAGCCCGACTTTTTAGACGCCCTCTTAGCTTAGGGTCCGGGCGCGGCCTGAAATCGAGCACTCGATGACAAATATCTTGGATACACTGCGCAAGCTTTTGCCGATTCGAGATCAGCTAGTTGATTGGCTCCTGTTGGAAGGGCAAGTAGCCAACGAGATATCGTTCGAGGAGGTCCTCACTACTTTTCGGGGACAGCTTCTCGCGCTGAAATTTCGACCATCAGAGGGAACTAGTGCAACGTAACCCATGAAGCGGCTACGGTTTGATTTTATGTTTGGGGTTTGAGTAAGCCCATTTGATGGGGGTGGCGGTTTTGTTGTAGTGGCGGATGTAGCGGAACAGTTTGGCGCACCGGTCGGGCACGGAACGGAAGACGCCGCGCGTGATCAGGTGGCGTTGGATTTTGGCCAACCAGTTTTCGACCTCGCTGACCAGGTGGTGGCGCAGGAGATGAGGGGCCAGGCCGGTAGCGGCCCCAGACTCGCGCCACCGCCATATGGGTGAGGCCGAGTTTTTTGGCCAGGCGCCGGGTGCTCCAATGAGTGCTGCCGTCTGCGGGGGCCGTCTGGTCCAATCCAGAATCCGAGCCTCCAAGCGGGCGGCACCTTTGGGGAATCAATGTTACATTGCACCAGTTGGAACGACGGGTGGTTCGACGCGCACGTGATCTTTGGGGACGAGGCTTTACTGGTTGCCGATATGGATGGCGTGTTTCTCGACCGCGAGGGCGGCTTCTTTGACTGCTTCGCTCAAGGTTGGGTGCGCGTGAACGGTGCGGCCGAGGTCTTCGCTGCTCCCGCCAAACTCCATCACCGCGACAATTTCCGCGATCAACTCCGAGGCCGCGTGGGACAGGATCGAAGCGCCGAGAATGCGATCGGTCTTGGCGTCGGCGATAACCTTGACCACGCCTTCCACATCGGCATTCGCCAGGGCCCGGCCGTTGGCGCGGAAGGGAAATTTTCCGACCCGCACCTCGAGCCCTTTTTCCTTCGCGAAATCCTCCGTGATGCCGACGCCGGCCAGCTCGGGGTTTGTGTAAATAATGCTGGGGATAACGTCGTAGTTCACGTGTCCGGCCTTGCCCGCGATCAACTCGACGCAGGCGATGCCTTCTTCTTCCGCCTTGTGCGCGAGCATCGGGCCGCGGATGACGTCGCCGATCGCATAGACGCCTTCGACGTTGGTCCGGAAATGATCGTCCACTTTGATCCGGCCGCGTTCGTCGAGTGCAACGCCGATCTTGTCTGCGCCCACTCCCTCGGCAAAGGCGCGGCGGCCGACGGAAACGAGAACTTTATCGGCCTCGAAATTCACTTCCTCGCCACCCTTATTGGCAGTGGCGATGGCGCGTCCGTTTGTGACTTTGACCGAGCCGACCTTGGTTTCGAGATGAAACTTGATTCCCTGCGCGGTGAGGGCGCGCTGAAGAAGGTTGGAGACCTCGAGATCGAAGCCAACCGCGATGCGGGGGAGAAATTCGAGCACGGTGACTTCGGAGCCGAGGCGGCTCCAGACTGAGCCAAGCTCGAGGCCGATCGCGCCCGCGCCGATGACGAGAAATTTTTCGGGCGGTTTGTTAAAGCAAAGCGCTTCGGTGCTGCTGACGATGGTCTGGCCGTCAAAGGACATGCTGGGGAGGTTGATCGGCACGCTGCCGGTCGCGATGACAATGTGGTCGGCCGCTACTTTGAGCGGTTTGCCCTCGCCAGGCTGGACCCGCACCTTGCCCGGCTCGGTAATGGTGCCGAGGCCGTTGAAGGTAGTTATTTTATTGCCCTTCATGAGCGCGCGGATGCCGCCGGTGAGGGTTTCTACGACCTTGTCCTTGCGCCCGAGCATGGTGGCGAGATCCAGGCCGACTTTGGCGAGGACGATGCCGTGCTTGGCGGCCTCGTTTTTTGCAAAAGCGAAATGGTCGCTCGACGCGAGGAGCGCCTTGCTCGGGATGCAGCCGACGTTCAGGCAGGTGCCGCCGAGTTCGCTGTCTTTTTCGATGATGGCGGTCTTGAGACCAAGCTGGGCGGAGCGGATGGCCGCGACATAGCCGCCGGGGCCGGAGCCGATGATGATGACGTCGAATTTATCCATGATGCAAAAGGGTTGGATGCCCAGAGGGCCGTATTATCTAAGCGCACGGCTCCGGCTTGTCATCCCAAGCGAATGGGGAAGCTGGCGCTCGCCTAACGACCCTGGTTAGAGGTCGAGGAGAAGCGCGGTCGGGTTCTCGATCGCTTCCTTCACTTTGACGAGAAAGGTGACCGCTTCTTTGCCATCGACCGCGCGGTGGTCGTAGCTCAGCGCGAGATACATCATCGGCCGGATAACAACTTCGCCTTTCAGCGCTACCGGCCGCTCCTGAATAGTGTGCATGCCGAGGATGCCGCTCTGGGGCGGATTCAAAATCGGTGTGCCCATGAGCGAGCCATAGACGCCGCCGTTGGAGATGGTGAAAGTGCCGCCCTGCAGATCCTCGATCTTGATCTTTCCATCGCGCGCCCGGCCCGCGTAGTCCGCAATGTCGCGTTCCAGATCAGCGAAACTTTTCTGGTCCGCATCGCGCACGACTGGGACGACGAGGCCGCGTTCGGTCCCGACCGCGACCCCGATGTCGAAGTAATGATTGAGAATAAAATCGTCGCCCTCAATCCGGCTATTGATCGCGGGGACAGCCTTGAGGCCTTCGACCACGGCTTTGATGAAGAAGGACATGAAGCCGAGCTTGATCCCGTGATCGGCTTGGAATTTTTCCTGGGCCTTCTTCCGAAAAGACATGACCTCGCTCATGTCGCACTCGTTGAAAGTGGTGAGGATGGCAGCGGTCTGCTGCGACATGACAAGCTGGGCCGCGATCTTGCGCCGCAGCGGCGACATTTTTTTGCGGGTAAACCGCTCTTCGCCGGAAGAGGTGGCAGCCGGCTCAGGAGCGGCTATCTCTTTCCGATTGCGCGGCTTTTCCTGGTCGTCGGTCGAGGTCGCTTCCGGCTTCGATTCCAGATGGGAAACAACATCGCCCTTGGTAATGCGGCCGCCTTTGCCAGTCCCGCTGATGCTGGCGGGATCGAGCTTTTCCTCAGTCGTCATTCGCTTGACTGCGGGGGAAAGAACTTCCGCGTTCGGGGAACGTTTCGCGGCGGGCTTAGCGGCCGGTTTGGAGTCGTTAGGGGAGGCGTCGGCGGGCGCGGCCTTGGCCTCGCTGGCCGGGGCACTGGCCTTGTCATCAATCGTGGCGACGACTTCGCCGATCTTTACCTCCTGGCCTTCGTCGACTTTGGTCTCGAGCAGACCGGCTTTTTCGGCCGTGATCTCGGTCGAGACCTTGTCGGTCTCGAGGGTGAGGAGGGCTTCGCCCGCCTCCACGTATTCCCCCGACTTCTTGTGCCAGACGGAGACGATACCGCTCTCGATCGATTCACCGACCGCCGGGATTTTCACCTCGATGCTCATCGTTGCTGCACTAAAGCCGAAGAGCATCGCAGCCGCAATCGATCAGGCGGACTAGCCTAACGATTTTTGCGCGACCGCGGCCCGGACAAATTTGCCCCA
>JACCZO010000276.1 GCA_013695925.1 Chthoniobacterales bacterium | reverse complement strand
GGCGTGTTTTCAGCAACAAAGAAGACTTCGCCCTGGCACGCTACAACACGGATGGCTCGCTCGACACTACCTTTGGCACCGGTGGCAAGGTGACTACCACCTTCAATTTAGGCGGCTTTGACGCAGCATATGCCGTCGCGCTGCAACTGGACGGCAAGATCGTCGCTGCCGGGACTGTTCAAATCGGTACCACCTTCACTGACTTTGGGCTGGCACGATACAACACGAATGGCTCGCTCGACACTACCTTTGGCACCGGTGGCAAGGTGACGACCGCTTTCGGCACAACCGATGATGAGGCATTTGCCCTCGCCGTGCAACCGAACGACAAGATCGTCGCTGCCGGATCTGCTCTCATCGGCAGCGCGTTTCAGTTCGCGCTGGCACGCTACAACACAGATGGCTCGCTCGACGCCACATTCGACACCGATGGCAAGGTGACGACCGCTTTCGGCTCAAACGAAGACCGAGCACTTGCCGTTGCCCTGCAGCCGGACGGCAAGATCGTCGCTGCCGGATTTGCTGACATCGCGGGCACGTTTGACTTCGCGCTGGCACGCTACGGCACCTGTCCGCCCGCAGCCTTGCAACTCACGGCCGCAGTTTCGCGCAAGACACACGGCGGCGCAGGCACTTTCGACATTTCTCTGCCATTGAGCGGAGAATCGGGAGTGGAGGACCGCAGTACCCGTGGCAACTACACTCTAGTCTTTAGCTTTAGCGCCGATGTTATCAGCGGCACTGCCAGTGTCACCTCCGGCACGGGCAGCGTTTCCGGCAGCCCCGTCTTTGCCGGCGACACGATGACAGTCGCTCTAACCGGTGTAACAGACGTGCAAAAGATTACCGTCACTTTGACCGATGTGACCAGCAGCGACTCTCAAGTGCTGCCGGATACTTCCGTAAGTATGAATGTCCTAATCGGCGACGCTACGGCGGACAAGACGGTAACCGATTCCGATGTCAGACTAACGAAAGGCCAGGTCGGTATGGCTGTGACAGCCGCTAACTTCCGAGAGGACGTGAATGCGAACGGCTCTATCAGCACGACCGATGTCAGACTGGTCCGGGGCGCCCTCGGGCATTCCTTGCCGTAATCGGCGAGAAACGACTTCTTCTTGAAAAACAGAGCAGCGATCACGAGTCGGTGCGGTGACCGTGCAGATCGCTGCCCGAACCACAGCCACTGTCCTCCTTTTGGATTCTCTTGCGTGCTGGACGTGGCAGGCTGGGGATCGGAGGCGGAAACAATCGCCGTCTAAACGAGAGGCGAGCACGTGCCATCAATCGCGGATTCGAGTAGAAGCCTGAGTGCTTCGCTGCTTGCTTTCCCCGCGCTCAAGACCTCGGCATGCGAGAGCGGTTGCGGATTTAGCCCCGCCGCCCAGTTCGTTAGGCAGGAGAAGCCTGCGACTTCGAGGCCAAGTGCTCGCGCCTGGATGGTCTCGCACACGGTCGACATTCCGATGGCGTCCGCGCCCAGGTGCCGCAGCATTTTCACTTCCCCTGGAGTCTCGTACTGCGGGCCGAGCATCCCGGCGTAAATCCCTTCGTGCAGCCGCAGATTTTTCGCCCGCGCCGCGGCCGCGAACCGGGTCCGCCAGGCTGGCGAATAGGCGTCGGTCAGATCGATAAAGCCGGCCTTGCCTAACAATGGCGTGGTCCCGGTGAGGTTGAGATGGTCCGTGATCATCATCCAGGAGCCGGGCGCAAAATCCGGGTTCACCGAGCCGGCGGCGTTCGTCAGGATGAGCTTCGTGATTCCGGCGCGGGCGAGGAATCGAATCCCGGCCGTGACATCACTGGCGCGGTGGCCTTCGTAGAGGTGCACTCGCCCCTGTGCGAAAACCACTCGCTGCCCCCCAATTTCATCGAGCAAAAATCGGCCGATGTGCCCTTTCACGGTCGAGCGCGGCAAACCCCCGATTTCGCTGTAGGGAATTACATGGTCGCGCGCCGGATCCTGGACTAACGAACTTAAGCCCGAGCCGAGGACGAGCGCGATCTGCGCGCCGTACTCCCGCACCCGCTCGATCGCGAAATTATCCACGCGTCAGGCGGCCGAGACCGGAGGCGCGGAGGCCGGTCGCTTGGTCACCGCCATCACGTCCGGCCGGGCGCCGTCGTCCCGGACGGTCGAAGTCTTGCCTTCCTTCGGATAGGCGATGCGGGTGTGGAGCATGTTCATCAGGGTGAAACGAAAACGTTCGGCAATCGTTTTCAATTGGCGCAGGGTGAGGTCGCACTCATCCAGTTGATGATCGGCCAGGCGCTGGTCGATCAGCTCGTTGACCAGTTGCTCGATTTTTTGCGGCGTCGGTTTTTCGAGCGAGCGGGAGGCGCCTTCCACCATGTCCGCCAGGCTGATGATTGCGCTTTCTCGCGTTTGAGGCTTCGGTCCGCTGTAGCGAAAACTCTCCTCCGACACCTCCGGGATGTCTTCCTCACGCATCTTCATGATCTTGCCGCCCTCGCGTGCGTCTTCGTATTGCTGCAGGGCGCGCTGGTAGAAATAGAAGACTAACGACGTCCCGTGATGCTGCTGGATGACATCGATGACCTGCTGGTTGAGTCCATCCTTGAGCGCGAGGTCCACCCCTTCCTTGACGTGCGCGATGATGATGAGCGCGCTCATCGTCGGCGCCAGATCGTCGTGCGGGTTGCGCTCGAAGTTCATGTTCTCGGTGAAATAGTCCGGCTTCACCAGCTTGCCGATGTCGTGAAAGTAGGAGCAGACACGGCAGAGCGTAGCGTTCGCGCCGATCGCTTCCGCAGCCGACTCGGCCAGGTTGGCGACGACCAGACTGTGGTGATAGGTGCCGGGCGCTTCGATCGTCATGCGGCGCAGGAGCGGGTGGTTGAGGTCCGAGGCTTCCAGCCAGGAAATGTCGGTGGTTATTTGGAATAGCTGTTCGAGGATGGGCAGCGCTCCACCCACCAGCATAGCTGTCACAATCCCGTTGCCGATCGCGAAAAGACTTTGAATGCCGATCATCGGCCAGTCGTTTGCCACCGGATCGAAGAGATTGAGCGGCCCGATCAAACCGAAAGTGAGTGCGAGAAGCCAGATCCCTAAACCCACGCAAAGCCCGGCCCGAATCAGCCGGCTGCGGCGGCGCACGGTCTGAGTCAAAAGGACAGCGGTGAAACCGCTGATCAACCCGATGGCGAGCATCGGCGCGTCCATCTTATTCAACAAAATGCTGCTGAAGAGACTAACGAATACAGCACCGTAAAGGCCGTGGTTGCGGCCAAGGAGAACACAAAGAACAAGCGGCGCAAAGGCGTAGGGCGCGATCAGCCAGGCCGTCTCCGGTTTCAGGATGGAGAAAAGACCGCTGTCGCAAAGGACGATCAGCAGCTTGGTCGCGGCGAGCTGCAAGTAAATGATGCCAAAGACGAGAAAGACGCGGGAATTGCGCTGGAAGGTGTTGGGCTGATTGATCCAGAGCTGCGCGATCGCGGTCGCGAGCAGGAGAAGGGCGAAAACAAAGTTACGCGTCGGCTCTGGCTGCTGACCGCTGAAGATGAGAAGCGCGAGGCCGGCGACGAAGGTGACGAAGATCGCGACCTTCATCCAAGTTGCATGCTCGAGATTGCGCAGCATCTCGTTCGAGCCGCGGCGCCGGCGCGTCTTGTTCGAAGCCAGCCCGCGTTTCACGAGGCTTTTGCGTTGCAGAAACTTGAACATCGCTATTTCCGGGAGGAGCCGCCGCTATTCACCGGCGAACGGTGCTGCTGATAAGCGTTGATAATGGCGCGGACAAGCTCGTGCCTGACGACATCCTTGTCGTTAAAATAACAGAACCCGATCCCGGGCACATTCTTGAGCGCCTGGAGTGCTTCGAGCAGGCCGGAGCGTTTGTTCGGCGGAAGATCGACCTGTGTGCCATCGCCGGTCACGACGCACTTCGAGCGCGGCCCGATGCGCGTGAGGAGCATGAACATTTGCTCCGTCGTGGTGTTCTGTGCTTCATCGAGAATGACGAAGGCGTTGCTCAGGGTCCGCCCGCGCATGTAGGCGAGCGGAGCGATCTCGATCGTCTCCCGGGCGACATAGCGCTCCAGCTCTTCCGGTTCGAGCATGTCGTGCAGGGCGTCGTAGAGCGGGCGGAGATAAGGCGTGATTTTCTGCTGCAGGTCGCCGGGCAAGAAACCGAGCGCCTCGCCTGCTTCCACCGCTGGTCTCGTCAGGATGATGCGGTCGACCTGTTCCTTTTTCAGCGCCGAGACCGCCATCGCCACGGCTAAGTAGGTTTTGCCTGTGCCGGCCGGTCCGATGCCAAAGACGACGTCATGTTTTTGGATCGCCTCGACGTAATTTCGTTGTCCGAGCGTGCGCGGGACGATCGGCGGCTTGCGCGCAGAAGTGATGATCTTGGTCGCAACGAGATCACCCAGATTATCGGCGCGCGCTTCGTTCACGGAATTGAGCGCGTAGTTGAATTCGTGGCGCTGAATATCCACGCCACGCTGGCGCGCATTTTCGAGCTGAGTGAAGACCTGTTCGGCCTTCGCGACCTGCGCTGGATCCCCTTCCACCTTGATCCAGCCTTCGCGGGTGGTGACTTTTACACCAAGGGATTCCTCGAGACTTTTGATCAATTTCAAATCGTGGGCGTAAAGGGATTGCACGGCCCGCGCGTTTTCAAACTGCAGGGTGCGCGTTTCAGTCATCTCGCGGCCGGGATCTCATCAGCCGCGAGGATACGGCTTTGCCGGGAAGAGTGTCAAACCGGGAGACCGGGTCGCAGCGCGGGGGAAGCATCGTGTCCCGGTAGAGCGAGGCTCCGCCGAGCTTGGGAATGAGCGTTGTCGCAGGAGATGTGCGCTCCCCCGGCTCGACGGAGTCTAGCACCACCAAGAGGTGCGCCGAGGCGCGTCGTTATCTAAATCCGTAAACCAGCGCCCAGTGGGTCCGTTCTTCCGGGGAACTCTCCACCGCCACGATCACGAAATAACTTCCGGTTGCCTTCGGGATCAGGTGCGCAGCGGCGAAATGGCCCTTCTGCCAGCTATCGGGCTGCTCGCAAAGTTTGCCGTCGGCGTCGTAAATATGGACCGACACCTTGGCCTGCTCCACCTCGGTTCCCATCCAGAACCAGTAGTCGTTGCCTTTGAAAAGCTGTTGCCGGACCGCCTTTTTCTCCCCCACCCCGAGATCGCCGCCCCAATAATCCTCGCGCACCTGGTAGCCCTGCTTGACGTAAGGCTCAGCCGATTGCAGCGCGAAAGAATGCGCGTCGTCAACCGAGGCCCTCGAGGCCGCGACCTGTAGTGCGAGGAGCAGACCGAGGAAAAGAGCGGTGCGACGGGCAGTGGAAAGTGTGGGACGCATGGCGGGTGCGTTCATTGGTTTCGAGTCACGATCGCGCTATCGAGCCGCGAGGTGATGTCATTAATTTTCTTGACCGAGCCCGGGGAAATCGGGTCCCGGCTCTCAATCAGCGGTTGTACTTCCTGGAGGGAAGTTCGAATCTGGGAAGCGACCGGGCCGGTAAACTCCGGCATCGTCCCGAGCTTGCGCTGGAAATATTCGAGCAGGTCGGGTTGATGAAGCAGCTCCGCGCCGTCGGCCGAATAATGTCGATTTACGACCGAGGTCAGGACCTGGGTGCCGCGCAGCCAGCCGCCCAGACTAACGAGTTGGGAAAGCTTTTCGTCGTGCACTTCGTTCATCGCCTGTTGCACAGCGTTCTGGGTGCGATCGAGTTCCTGGCGCACGGCCGGCCAGTTGCGCCGGTCGGCTGCCTCGGTGATCGCCTTGGCGTGGGGCACGATCGAGTTGCCCACCCCGATTCCCTTGGCCAGGCTCACCACTCGCTGCCCGATATCTTTCACGCTCGGCGCGTCCTCCGCCTGCACCGCGATGAAACCGTCGGCAATGACCGTGCCGAGAAGAAGAGCGATGCGCGGACGTTCCGTAAAGTTGGTTCCCTTGTTCGTGCGCACGAATTCTTTCCAGTTCACGCTATCGAGCTTGCCGAGGGCGGCGAAGATTTCGTTCGGCAAGGGCACCACCACGTCATCGATATTTTTCGAGAGGCGTTTCACGTCGATCCGACGGGCCGGTTCCGCCCCGACGGCAGGCCCCCCGAGGAAAGCCAGCGCGCAGCCAGCCACTAGAATTTGGTTAACGAAAGATCTCATCCGCAGCTTCGACTATTGATTTCGAGAAGGTATTCAGGATTAGTTGGGCACTTTATGCAGAACCGTCGTCCGGCACAAATCGCGATACGATCCAGTTTTATCGAATCGGAGCAACCCCTTTCGCTGGCGGTCTCGCACCCGCAATAATTACCCTTTCCATGAAACTGGATCGTCTCCGCGAAATCCTGGCCCGCGCCGCCGGGCAACGGATCGCCGTCGCGGGCGACCTGATGCTCGATGAATTTGTCTGGGGCAAAGTGGGCCGCATCTCGCCCGAGGCGCCGGTGCCGGTGGTGGAAGTGACCGGCGAATCGTTTTATCCCGGCGGGGCGGCCAACGTCGCGCGCAACCTGCGCGAATTCATCCAAGGCGTGTCGGTCATCGGGACGGTCGGAACCGATCACAGCGGCCGTCAATTACTCGAACTCCTCCGGGAACAAAAAATCGCGACCGACCTCGTGCTCGAGGATCCGAATTTTCGCACCATCGTCAAGACGAGAATCGTGGCCCGCAATCAGCAGGTGGTGCGGGTCGATCGCGAAGAAACGCGCGCCCCGCGCGTGGAGCAGGTTGCGGCGATCGCAGCTGGCCTGGGCAAACTGCTGCCGCAACTCGATGCCTTCATTTTCGAAGATTACGGCAAAGGTTTTCTCAGCCAGGATCTCGTCAGGCAACTTTCCGCCGATCTCAAGGCCGCGGGCCGGATCACGACCGCCGATCCCAATCCGCGCTGGCAGATCGACTGGGGAAAAGTTACGGCCATCAAACCGAATCGGAGCGAAGCGCTTGACGCCGCCGGGTTGCCCCCGACCGATCCGGTCGAGCCGCCATTGGAGGACAAGGCGCTGCTGGCGGCCGGCCTGCGGTTGCTCTCAAACTGGAACACCGAATTGCTCCTGATCACGTTAGGCGAGCAAGGGATGATGCTCTTCGAACGCAACCAGCCGCCGCACCACATCCCGACCAAAGCGCGCCAGGTTTTCGATGTCTCCGGCGCGGGCGATACCGCGATCGCTCTCTTCACCCTTGCGCTCTGTGGCGAGGCATCGCCAGTCGAGGCGGCGGAGATCGCGAACCACGCGAGCGCGGTGGTAGTGGCGAAACTCGGAACCGCCACCGTCACCCCGGCCGAGCTGATCGCGAGCTTTGCAGATGACAATGGCGCCTAACGACTCCGCGCCGGCCGTCTTTCTCGATCGCGACGGGACTCTCATGCGCGAGGTCAATTACTGCTCCGATCCGAAACAGGTGGAGATTTTCCCCGGCGTGCCGGAAGCGCTGGTCCGTCTTAAAAAGACCGGCTACAAGCTGATCGTGATTTCGAACCAGGCCGGAATTGGGCGCGGCTATTTCACCGAAGCGCAATACCGTTTGGTCGAAGCGGAAGTGGCCCGCGCCGTTCTGCCCGCGACTTTCGACGGCGTCTATTTTTGTCCCGATCATCCCGACCGGGCAACGGAGCGCCGCAAACCGGGGACCAGGATGTTGCTGGAAGCGCAACGGGATCACCGCCTCGATTTTAGCCGTTCGTTTTTCATTGGCGACAAGGCGATCGACGTGGAATGCGGGCGTAACGCTGGCGTGCGCACCATCCTGGTCAAGACCGGCTATGGCGCGAACGAAACCCACGCCGCGCCGGATTGGATTGCGGAGGATCTCTGCGCCGCCGCGGACATCATCCTCGCGTCCAACGAAGCGCCTGGGTAGCGCACACGTCTCGTGTGCTGGCGACGGTGTCCCACCGTCGCGAACTTTTTGCTCCGACTCTGCAATTGAGTCGAAGTCCCGATCCGCGCGATAGGCGCGTCGAAAAAAGTTCGTCGCGATGGAACATCGCGACCAGCACGCGAGACGCGTGCGCTACCCGGATTCTGCTCGGCGCGGTTGAAAGGACCCTCCTCCTCCTGTTAGCCTGCGCCCATTCATGACAAGAACCGTCGGCATTATTCCCGCCCGCTGGGGCTCGACCCGGTTTCCGGGCAAACCGCTTCACGAGATTGCCGGGAAACCCCTTCTGCAACACGTCTGGGAACAAACCCGGCGGGCGAAAGCCCTCCACTCGGTCATCATCGCGACCGACGACATGCGAATTGCGAAAGCCGCCTTCGCCTGGGGCGCAGAAATCAGCCTAACGAGCTCGAAACACGCCAGCGGAACCGATCGGATCGCGGAAGTGGCGAAAAAATTGCGCGGCGTCTCGCATCTCATCAACATCCAGGGCGACGAGCCGCTGGTGGATCCGCAGTTGATCAATCAACTCGCGCGCAAAATGCAGCGCGATCCGCGGATCGAGATGATCACCGCCGTTCATCCGTTTTCCGACCCGGCCGATGCGCAATCGCCCCACCAGGTCAAAGCCGTCCTCGATCGCAAGGGGCGCGCGCTTTATTTCTCGCGCGCAGCCATCCCCTACCCGCGCGACCCTGGCGGGGGCCCACAATACTTCCGGCACCAGGGCATTTACGGCTATCGGCGGGATCTTCTTCTGCGCTTCGTCCGCTGGCAGCCGACCCCGCTCGAAAATGCGGAAGCGCTCGAGCAATTGCGCGCGCTGGAGAATGGCGTAAACATTCACGTGGTCGTTACCAAAAGCGGCTCACCCGGAGTGGACACGCCGGAAGACGCCGCGGCGATCGAGCGCCAGCTCCTAGCCCCTTCGCGACGACCGCGTCAGACGCGTTCCCAATGAAATATATTTTTGTCACCGGCGGAGTGGTCAGTTCGTTAGGCAAAGGCCTCGCGGCGGCTTCCCTCGGCACCCTGCTCGAGCTGCGCGGTCAGCGCGTGCTCCTGCAAAAATTCGATCCCTACCTCAACGTCGATCCCGGGACGATGAACCCGTTCCAGCACGGCGAAGTCTACGTCCTGAACGACGGGGCCGAGACCGATCTCGATCTCGGGCATTACGAGCGCTTCACTAATTGTGTCCTCTCGCGCAACAACAACCTGACGAGCGGCCAGGTTTACGAGAGCGTCATTCTGAAGGAGCGGCGCGGCGATTATCTCGGCAAAACGGTGCAGGTGATCCCGCATGTCACCGATGAGATCAAGGCGCGCATTCGGCAGGTAGCGGATCCGGAAAAAGTGGACGTCGTCATTACCGAAATCGGCGGCACCGTCGGCGACATCGAAGGCCTTCCCTTCCTCGAGTCCATCCGGCAATTCATCCTCGAGGTGGGCGCCGAGAATGTGGTCGACATGCATGTGACGCTCATTCCCTACATCCGGGCCGCCGGTGAGTTGAAGACCAAGCCGACCCAGCAAAGCATCGCCAAGCTCCGCGAAATCGGTTTGCAGCCGCAGGTCTTGATTTGCCGCACTGAACGCCCGCTCGACGCCGACGTTAGGCAAAAGCTCTCCATGTTCGGCAACGTCCGCCCGAACGCGGTCATCGAAGCGCGCGACGTGCCGCACACGATTTACGAAATGCCGCTCATGCTGCACGAGGAAGGGCTCGACGAGCTTGTCTGTCAGCTCCTGCACATCGATGCGCCGCAGCCTGACCTGAGCGATTGGCGCAAGTTCGTTAGTCGCGTGATCAACCCGAAGAAGCAGGTCAAAATAGCGGTCGTCGGAAAATACATCGACCTGCAGGATGCCTACAAAAGCATTTACGAATCGCTCACCCACGCCGCCGCGAGCCACGATTGCGGAATCGACCTGCGCCTGATCGATGCCAAGTCGCTCGAAAACGGAGTCGACGGCCAACTGAACGATGTCGCTGGCGTTCTCATTCCCGGCGGCTTCGGCGAGCGCGGCGTGGAGGGCAAAATCCGCGCCGCGCAATTCGCGCGCGAGAACAACGTCCCTTACCTCGGCCTTTGCCTTGGCATGCAGGTGGCGACGATCGAGTTCGCGCGCAACGTCTGTGGACTTGCCGCGGCGAACAGCAGCGAGTTCGACCAGGAATCGGCCGAGCCGGTCATCTGCCTGCTCGATGAGCAGCGGAAAATTCAAAAGAAAGGCGGGAGCATGCGTCTCGGCACCTGGCCGACCAAGATCGTCCCCGGCACCCTCGCGCAGAAGATTTACAAGCACGACGAAGTGCTGGAACGGCATCGGCACCGTTACGAGTTCAACATGAAATACCGCCAGCAGATGGAGGAAAAAGGTTTCCTCATCAGCGGCACCTCACCCGACGGTTCGCTGGCGGAATTGATTGAACTGCGGGATCACCCCTTCTTCCTCGCCTGCCAGTATCATCCAGAATTCCAGAGCAAACCGAATAAGCCGCACCCGCTGTTCAGCGGATTCATTCGCGCCTGTCTCGCGCATCAGGACTAATGTAAGCGCCCCCCTTTGGGAGGCGTGGCGGTGTGTTTGTCCGGCAGAGTCAGCGCGTCTGCCCGCGCTTCGCAGAGCGAAGGTATCTGTTTAGCCTAACGAAATTTTGCACTTGTACTATTAGTAGTAGGTGCTCTGGTTGGGGGCATGGCGGAGGAAGCGTGGGAGCGCGAAGCACTCGAAGAACTGGCCCGGACTCGCCCGAGTG
>JACCZO010000193.1 GCA_013695925.1 Chthoniobacterales bacterium | reverse complement strand
ACTTCTCCTTTGCAATCGGCGTGGGGCTTGTGGCCGACGACGACGACGGACTGGCCTTCCTGTTCGATCTCGGCGAGCGCACGCTCGATCTCTTCGGAGCAGACGGCGAGCTCGTGCGCGAAGCGATGGTTGCCGACAAAGTAGTGGTGACCGTCGAGGACCGCTTCCGCGCCGCGGCCGGTGCGCGCCTGGTAATCTTCGCTGCGTCTGAAAGCGACGCGCTTTTCTTCGGCGTAAGCAACAACGGCCTTTGCCAGCGGATGCTCGGAGTGTGTGTCGATCGCCGCCGCGATCCGCGTGACATCAGTTTCATTGTTGCCGTTGAAGGTTACGACCCGCCGCACGCGCGGGTTGCCCTCTGTGATCGTGCCGGTTTTATCGACGGCGAGGGCGCGCAGTTTTCCGACCGCTTCCAGATGCGCGCCGCCTTTGATTAATACGCCGCGCCGCGCCATCGCGGTGAGCCCGGAAACAATCGAGACCGGTGTAGAAATCACGAGCGCGCACGGGCAGGCGATGACGAGCAGCACCAAAGCGCGGTAGGCCCAGACGCTCCAAGGCCCGCCGAACAGGAGCGGCGGCACGAAGAAGACGAGCAGCGCGAGCACCATCACGGCGGGGGTGTAATATTTCGCGAAGACATCGACGAAACGCTCCGAAGGCGCTTTCTGCGCCTGCGCCTCGCCCACCAGCTTGATGATACGGGCGAGCATCGTATCGCCCGCGGCTTTCGTGACGCGGACTTCAAGCGAGCCTTCGCCATTGATTGTTCCGGCGAACACCTGGTCACCGGTCTTCTTGTCGACGGGGAGCGACTCGCCCGTGATCGGCGCCTGGTTCACAGCCGACACACCTGCGATGACCTCGCCATCGAGCGGCACGCGCGACCCCGATTTGACGGCGAAAACGTCGTCAGCTTTTACGGTCTCGACCGGCACTTCTTCGAACGCATCGCCGCGTTTGAGCAGCGCCGTCTCCGGCGACAACTGGAGGAGCGATTCGATCGCCCGCCGCGCCCGCTGCACGCTGAACGCCTCCAGCAATTCGGAGAGCCCGAAGAGGAATGTCACGGCCGCGCCTTCCGACCATTCGCCGATGATCGCCGCGCCCGCGACGGCGATGGTCATCAACAGATTCATGTCCGGCGAGAAGCGGCGGGCTGCTGCCAGCGCCTTCGGGAAAATGAACCAGCCACCCGCGACGATCGCGCCGACGAAGACCGCGATCTGCAGCGCGGCAGGCCCAGCATGCGTCCACTGGAGGATAAGGCCGAGTGCCGTCAGCAGACCTGATATACCGACGGCGATGGCCCGTCGGCGCTGCGCGCTGGCTCCAGAGCCAAATTTTTGCCCGCGCTCTGCGAGCTGCGCGTCCAGGCCGGTGGGTTTGATCGCGGCGATGAGCTTCTCCGGCGTCACGCTCTCGTCGTGCATCACGGTGATCTTTGCCGTCATGAGATTCGCCTCGACTGAACGGACGCCTCCGATCGGCCGCAGCGTTTCGTGCAACAACTTCACCTCATCGGCGCAATCCATTCCGCTGACTGCGAGAATGGTCGTGCGACCGCCCTCACCACCAGGGTTCAGCAGCATCGCGGGTTCTGGTTGTTCCTCGTAGCCGTGATTATCGGCTTCGTGGCGATGTTTGTTGTGCTGCTTGGTCATAAGGAATTCGCATGATTTCGCGCCCGAAAGAGAATTCGAACTCGCCGTGGTGCTCCACCCGCACGCTGCTCTCGATGTTAAACGGAGCGCCAGCGCGATCGCGTGATCAAACCCTGGCGTCGCCATCGGCCCTACGCTTTCTCCACCAGCTTCATCCCGCATTTTGGGCAGGACGCAGGTCTTTCCGAGACGATCTCGGGGTGCATCGGGCAAGTGTAGCCGCTCGCCGCGGCCGGGGCCGCGGCCTTCGCTGCCGCGGGTTGCACATTCTGACCGAAGGCTACAAAGACGGCCTCTCCGCCGATCTGTGTTTGGAGGAAGAATTTGTTGAAGCCCGCTTTTTCAGGAACGACGTGGAAGCTGAGCTCTGGCCCGCCGCGCTCCGTCACGAGTGTCGGCTCTTTTCCCATCGGGTGGACGTGCATCACGCTGGCGCTGTCAGCCGGGAAACCGACCATGTGCGCGAACGCACCCATGACGGGTTCGAGCTCGCGAAAGTCTTTCGCGTCGGCATCCGCGACGTTGATCTGCACCAAGGTCGCTTTGCCCACCTGCAACGGTTCGTTATTCTCCGTGGCGAAACGGAAACGATAACCGCCACTCTCGGCGGTGGTGTTGACCGCCGGGTCCCTCGTCG
>JACCZO010000189.1 GCA_013695925.1 Chthoniobacterales bacterium | reverse complement strand
TGCCCCGCTTCGTGGGCCAGGGTGTAAACGTCGGAGAAGACGTCGGGCTTGTAGTTCATCAGGATGTAGGGCGGCGCGCCGTAGCTGCCGGAAGAAAAAGCGCCGCTCCGTTTCCCTTTCGATTCATAACGATCGCACCAGCGCCCGCGCAGCCCCGCGCCTAATGCCTCGACGTATTCCCCGCCTAACGGCGCCAGCGAGGCGAGCACGTCGGTGATCGCTTCGTCGAAGGAAATGTTGGTCTCGATCTCCGCCACCAGCGGCACATAGGTGTCGTAGGGATGCAGCTCCGCCAGCCCGAGAACGCGCCGGCGCAATTCGTAGTAACGAAAGAGAGGCTGCAAATTCTGCCTGACGGATCCGATGAGCGCGTCGTAAACCGCCGGCGGAATGTCGTCCTTGAAAAGCGAGGCCTCCAGGGCCGAGGGATAATTCCGCGCCCGCGCCCGAAAAACATCCGCTTTCACCGAATAGGAAAGCGAACTCGCGAGGGTGAACTGGTGATCCTGGAACTCGGCGTAGAACTGGTGGAAGGCGCGTTTCCGCAACGCGTGATCGCGCTTCACCAGGAAGCTGCTGTAGGAGCTTTGCGTGAGCGGGCGCTCCTCGCCTTTCTCGTCGCGCAGGGTGCCAAACTTCATGTCGACATCGGTCAGCTGCGAAAAAGCGTCATCGTAACCGTCCAGCGCGGCGCTCCCGAGGGCGAGGAGCCGCTCTTCCTTTTCCGAAAGCACGTGCGGCTTCATCCGGCGGATCTTGCGCAGCCGGACTCGCCATTCCGCCAGCGCCTGATCCTTAAGAAATTCCGCAAACTTTTCGTCTTCGATCGCCTGGATTTCCGGGACGATGAAGGAGGTGACTTCGCCAATCGTGGTGAGCAGATTCTGGAGCTGCCCCATGCGCGAGAGAAAGGCGGGATTCGAACTGTCCTCCGCCAGCTGGAGCGAGGCGTAGTGATAGACCCGCTCGATTTTCAGATCGAGCGTCTTGTCGAACTCGAGCACCTCCGCCAGGGTTCCGGCGGATTCCCCGACCCGTCCTTTCCACGTCGTTAGGCGCGGATAGGTCGCCTGGATCCAGGCAAAGTCTTCACTCCATTTGTCGGCGCTGCTGAAAAGGTGCGAGAGATCCCACTTATCGGCCTCGGGGAATTCCTCGCGCGTCGGGATTTTCGCTTCGTCCACCGGATTATCTCGGCGCGAAATGCAATCCTGTCATCCCGATCTCGCGATCGGAGTAGGTGCTCCCTGGTCTACTCGCAAACCTCTTGAGTCCGGGTATGATGTGGCAGCGGCCAGCAAAGGAACCCGAGGTGCCATCATGCGTAACACTCTATCGCCCGTCTCATGGCAACGTATGAGCAATGGCGTTGAGAACGTCCGCCGCCGGCTTCTCCGTGCCGCTGCGGCCCTCAAGGCGGCGGGCGTGCCTTACGCAGTGGTCGGCGGCAACGCCGTTGCCGCCTGGGTTTCGCGCGCTGACGAAACCGCGGTGCGCAACACCCGAGACGTCGACCTCCTGCTTCGTCGGAGCGATCTTACGGCGGCCGCCGCTGCGTTGGAGGCGGCCGGATTTCATTATCGCCGCGTCGCCTCCCTCGGGCGCGCCGGCGCGCTTGATGTCTTTCTCGACGGCCCCGAAGGGCGGGTGGGCGACGCCGTTCATATTGTGTTCGCCGGTGAAAAGACCCGTCCTGATCAACCGGAACCGAATGCTCTCATCCAAGAGGGTGAAGAGACGGAACATTTCCGCCTGATCAGCCTGGAAGCGCTGGTGCGGATGAAACTATCAGCCTGGCGCGACAAGGACCGGGTGCACCTGCGCGACCTGGTTTCAGTCGGCTTGGTGAATGCGACCTGGCTGCCGCGACTGCCGGAACTCTTGCGCAGGCGGTTGGAAGAAATCCTGGCGACGCCCGGGGGCTAAAAACAAGATCTCTTCTACCGCAGCGGGTCCACCGCTAAGCCCCGCCATTACGACGTGCGCAAACGCGCCAAGGAAGGCGAACGCCAGGCTCGTCTATTCGATGGATGTGCCGGACGGGGCTGACTGCCCCTTCCCCCGACGACCCACCCGACCCCGACGACCCACCTTTCCACCTTTCGAAATTAACCAAGCGAAAATGACCATGGCAAGAATCGCTACCAGTCGGGAGCGCGGGAGGGCTAATCGCGACCCAATCTCAGGCCGTCGGCGCCGAATCGGCTTGCCGCTCGATGCGGAATCGGCAGGATGAAGCGCCCGCTTTTTAGGATGACGATGAGAACACTCTGGTTGCCAATTTTTCTCGCCCTGGCCGCGACCGCCCACGCCCAGACGCCGTCGCCTTCCCCGAGCGCGACGCCGGAGCCGCGGCTGCCTTATTGGCGCTGCGAATTGCCCGGCGGCACTTACGAAGTCGCAATCCGCTCCATCGTTTCGGTCAGCAGCCACGAATACATCGTGGATGGCGCGGCGCGGGTGAACGAGGTGAATGTCGACACTCAGGGCAACATGACGGTGCGCTTCTATTACCTCGAGCCGACAGCAGCCAAATCGCCGCTCGGCGTCGGGCAATCCACGGTCGACCGCATTAGCGATCTCGCAAAAGAAGCCGGGCAGCGCGTCGGGGCCGACAAAGTCTGGCAACGCGTGGTGAAAACCTATCCGACGACCACCCACGCACATTCGATCGAGTACCGGGTCGAAAGCGAAGAGCAGCTAAAACAAATTTTCAGCAGCGCGCAGGGCGCCTTTGAATCGGGCGTGACGGCGACCTTCAAGCTGCCCGATTAGCGCGGAATGAGGTCGAGCAAAGTCTTGGCCGCCTCTTCCAAGGCGCCCTCGGAGTCTTGCAAAAGCTCGCTCGCCGCAGCCGCGAGCAGCCGTTTCGTCAGGTCTTCGTGCGGATGTTCGATCGGGCCGCTCACCCGCACCGGCGTCCAAAAATAACCGTCGCGCGCCACGGTGAAGACGCGCGCCTGCGAGCCGGGCAGCCATTGCAGGCTGGCCGCGGTCACGCCGATCTGGAAAACGCCGTCGATCTTTTTCTGCGCGATCGTGCAACTGCCCTCGACCCGCATTAGCCCGGCGGATTCCAGTAACAGGTTCTGCACCACCGTACGGTCGCCTTCGTTGCTGAAAGTGAGTGAGCCGCGCGTTAGCGCAAGCCGCCGAAACCGCTCCGTGCGGGTGAAGGCCGCGATCTGGTCGAGCACCGGCAAGGCCTCGAGCTGGCCCTCGACCAGTTGCAGGTCGCCCTCGATTCGGAGCGCGCCTTGCGGGAGCGGCGCATGCAATTTCACCGTCCCCGCAATTTTCCCGCGCAAACGCAAACGCCAGTCGGCCGGCATGAGCGGCGCGAAGTCGACTTGGTCGAGCCGCACCCGGAGATCGGCGGCGCGGTCAAAGGCAATTTCACCATCGACATTGAGCCGCCCGTCGCCCGCGCGCAGGGCGCTCTCGGTCACGAAAAGCGACGCGCCGGTGTAGCGCAGTTTCGCCGATTCGATCGTCAGGACGGGCCAGCCGCTTTGCGTGAGCGTGCCGCTACTGGCCTCGAGCAGCCAGGCACCGTGGTCCGGGGTGAGGGTGAATCCGCTTTTCGTTAGGCTGCCAGCCGTCGCGGGCGGGCTGCCCCAATGCCAGGCTGATTGCGCGATCTCGGCTCTGCGCAGGTCGAGTTTCCAGGAACTCTGTTTTTGCGCCGCCGGCCTCGCCGGCCCTGTCGTCCGCGCTCTTTCCGCCGGCATCCGGCCCGCAAATCGGACCTCAAGATTCTGAATGTGCAGCTCGTTCACTTCCCAGCGGCGATCGAGCAGCCCGCGCCAGTTTACAACCGCGCGAATTTGATCGGCCCGCAGCTCGGAGAAAAACGCCCGTCCTGTTCCATTGGCAACAAAGCCGTCGGAATAAAAAGTGCCGTCGGTGAAACGGAGCGGCTGAAAGGTGCCCTTCGCCTTCAATTCCTGGTCGACCGCATGCGTGATCTGCTGCCGGAAACGCCCGCTCCCGAGGTAGCGACCGGCCGCGGCGCGGGCGAAAAAGGCCACCACCACGAGAAGCCCAAGAAAAAGAAAAACGGCCCAGACCGTGCCTCGCTCAAATCTCGTCATAGCGCCTCGCCAAGCTACCGCAGATGCGCCACGATCCCAACCATCATGCTCGAATTGCGCGAGGTTAGCGTCGTCTCCAGCCGGGCGGCGACGGAAAGCCGGCTGCTGAACTCGATCACGGCGCACTTTGCGCCCGGTCAATTGCACGCCGTGGTCGGGCCGTCGGGCTGCGGCAAGAGCACGCTCCTGAAGGCGATCGCCGGGGTGCATCAGCCGGACGAAGGCGGCGTCTACTGGGCCGGGCGCGATCTCAGCCGGCACGATCTCGCGCCTAACGAGATCGGTTACGTCCCGCAATTTGGCATCGCCTTCGATCTCCTGACGGTGGCAGAGAGCATCGAGAGCGCGCTCAGCCTGCGGGTCAGCGGATTAAGCGCGGAGGAGCGGGAAGAACGCACGACCCATTTCCTGACCGAGGTCGGGCTGGCGGAGATCGCAGACCGCCGGGTCGGCCTGCTCTCCGGCGGCCAGAAACGGCGGCTGGCCCTCGCCCTCGAGATGGTGAGCGAACCGCACTTCCTCCTCTGTGATGAAGTGACGAGCGGGCTCGATCCGAAGGCGGAGAGCGAAATCGTGCATCTCCTTCATCACCTCTCGACCATCGAGCAGCGCACGGTCATTTCCGTGACCCACAGCCTGCGCCATCTCGAGCTGCACGACACCGTCACCGTCCTCTATGAAGGCCGGGTGGTTTACCAGGCCGCGCCGGCTTCGTTAGGCGACTATTTTCAGATCGATAATCCGGAACTGCTCTTCCCCACCCTCGGCACGCGACCGGCCGAGGAGTGGCAGGAGCTTTGGCAGGCGCGGGCGGGCCACTACGCGCCGCGCGCCGCGATTTTGCCTAACGACACCGCGGAAAGCCCAACGGAAGTCCGCACGCCGGATTTTTTTGCGCAGTTTTTCATCCTCCTCCGGCGGCGCTGGCTCCTCTTTCTGCGCAACCGCGGGCAGGTCGCGCTCCAACTCGCGCTTCTTTTCGGTTTCCCCTGTCTCGTCGTTATCTTCGCCTGGAGCGGGCTGCCGCAGATCCAGAACCTGGCCGGCAGTTCCTCCAACGCCCTCCAGCAATTGATCGAGACGACCGCCTTTGCCCTCCGCT
>JACCZO010000153.1 GCA_013695925.1 Chthoniobacterales bacterium | reverse complement strand
AACTCTCCCCGGTCTCGTTCTTCGGTCCTGCCCGCCTCATCCCGCTTCCGCCGCGGACGGGATGCCGCCCCTCACGAATGGCTCCGCCGCGCCTCGCGCTGGATGTTGCGGATGGTGCCGGCGACGGCGGTGCTGGCCACGCTCCACGCCGGGTCGCCCGAATACGACACCGCTTCGGAGAAGGCCTCGGCGCCCGTGGATAAATGGCAATACCATCTCTTCAACCCCACCCCGCGTGAATTGATGCGGGAGATGAGCACGGATCGGCCCGACACGACGGAAAGCCCGATCACGGTCGATGCCGGCCACCTGCAGATCGAGAGCAGCGCTTTCGATTTCGGCCGGACGAGGCAGGGCGGGGTCACAGAAGAGGTCTTCACCTACGGGGCGATGAATCTGAAACTCGGCCTGCTGAACAACGTGGACATTCAGTTCGTCTTCGATGCCTTCACCGAGGTGCGGACCAAAAATCACGCCACGAACATCACCGAAACCGTCGAAGGTTTCAGCGATCTCCAGATGCGCCTGAAGATCAATTTGTGGGGCAACGACGGCGGCCGGACGGCGTTCGCTTTCTTTCCGTTCATCAAAATCCCCACCGGCTCGGACCTGAGCAATGACAAGGTGGAAGGCGGCCTGATTCTGCCTTTCTCCGTCGAGTTGACGGAGCGCCTCGGGCTCGGCCTGATGCTGGAGACCGACTTCGTCTATGACGAGGAGAGGCGCGGCTACGAGGCGGAGTTCGTTCACACTGCCGTGCTCGGCTACAGCCTGACGGAGAAATGGGGCGCCTTTGTCGAGTACGCCGGTGTCACCGGCTCTGCGGCGTTGGCCTACCAGGCCACGGCAGTCGGCGGTTTTACTTACGCGGTCACGGACAACCTGCAACTCGATGTCGGGGCGCGCGTGGGCCTGAACGAAGCGGCGGAAGACTTCGGCGCCTTCACCGGGATGTCCATCCGCTTCTGAGGTCGCCAGTGGGAAAAACACAAACAGCAAACAACACCCGATTGAAGAAAATCAGATCCATCCTGTATGCCATGAAAAGATCGTCCTTCCTCTTCACTTCGATCGCAGCCGCGGCCTCGCTGTTCACCGCATCCTGCGAAAAACCGGATGCGCAAAACGAGGCCGCAAAACTCAACTACCCCTACAAGGCCGGAGCCACGGTCGCCATGATCGCCGATGTCGTGAAAAACGTCGCCGGAGACACGGCGCAGGTCACGGGCATCATCGGGGAGGGGGTCGATCCCCACCTCTACAAACCCACCTCTTCCGACGTGAAACTCCTGCAAGCGTCGGACATCGTGTTTTACAACGGGCTGAATCTGGAGGGGAAAATGGGCGATGTGCTCGTGCGGGTCGCGACCGCCGGCAAACCAGTCGTCGCAGTGACCGAGCGATTGCTCCAGGACCCCAGTTACGTCATGACCGACAAGGCGGAGCACTACGACCCGCACGTCTGGATGCACGTGGGCGGCTGGAGCAAGGCCACCGAAGTGATCACCGAAGCGCTCGTGAAATTCGATCCCGCAAACGCCGACTCCTACAAGAAGCGCGGGACCGAGTACATGGCTGAGCTGAAGAAGCTGGACGACTACGGGATCAAGGTGTGCGCCACCATTCCGAAGAAGCGCCGCGTGCTCGTCACCGCTCACGACGCTTTCAATTACATGGGGCGCGCCTACGATCTGGAAGTCCGCGGGATTCAGGGCGTCAGCACCGAGTCCGAAGCGGGTCTCAAGGACATCAACGATCTCGTGAACTTCCTCGTCGATAATCAAATTCCCGCCGTCTTCGTGGAAAGCTCGGTTTCCCAGAAGAACGTCCGGGCGCTGGTCGAGGGGGCGAGGGCGAAAGGGCACGAGGTGAAGATCGGCGGCGAGCTCTTCTCGGATGCAATGGGTAAAACCGGGACCTACGAGGGCACCTATATTGGAATGCTCGATCACAATATCACCACCATCGTCCGTGCCCTCGGCGGCGAAGCGCCCGAAAAGGGCCTCAATGGAAAACTCAGCAAGTAGCAGAACCCTGCCAACGTGAGACCGACTGAATAAGAAAACCATGCAACCGACTTCCACCATCCTCGACCCGCCGCCCGTCTCGTCCAACGGGAGCTCCGAACACCCTGCCGGCTGCCCTCTCGCCATTCACGATCTGACCGTTGCCTATCACCGCAAGCCGGTCATCTGGGATATCGACCTGAACATTCCCGAGGGCACCCTCGTAGCGGTCGTCGGCCCCAACGGCGCGGGCAAGACCACGCTCCTGAAGGCCTGTCTGAATCTGGTCCCAAAGACCTCGGGTCGAATCCAAATTTACGGCAAGCCTTACACCGAGAATCGAAAACTCGTCGGCTACGTCCCGCAGCGCGAGAGCGTGGATTGGGATTTCCCCGTGAGCGCGCTCGACGTCGTCGCCATGGGTACCTACCGACATCTGGGCTGGATCAGGCGGGTCGGAAAGAAGCAGCGGGAGAGCGCCCTCGCGGCCATGGAGCAGGTGGGGATCACCGAATATGCGCATCGCCAGATCAGCCAGCTCTCCGGCGGCCAGCAGCAGCGCGTCTTCCTCGCTCGCGCGCTGGTCCAGAACGCGAGCCTCTACTTCATGGACGAACCCTTTGCCGCCGTCGATGCCGCCACCGAGCAGGCTATCGTCGAGCTGCTCAAGGAACTCCGCTCGCAGGGGAGGACCTGTATCGTCGTCCATCACGACCTCTCCACCGTCTCGAAGTATTTCGACTGGGTCGTGCTGCTGAACATGCGCGTCGTCGTGGCCGGGCCGACCAGGGATGTCTTCACCCGCGAGAATCTCCAGAAGACCTATGGCGGAAGACTCGACCTGCTCGATACCGCCTCTGTCACTCTGGCGGGGGATTAGTTCGACCGATCGCCATGCTCGAAGACATCTTCAATGTCGTCCTGCTCCGGGACCACAACACCCGGGTCGTCGTCATCAGTGTCATGCTGCTCGGCGTCTCCTCCGGGATTGTCGGCGCGTTTCTGCTCCTGCGGAAACGCTCGCTCATGGGCGACGTGCTTTCCCACGCCACCCTGCCCGGCATCGGTCTCGCCTTTGCGACCATGAGCGCCCTCGGGATGTCCGGGAAAAGTCTGCCCGGCCTGCTCCTCGGCGCGACGATCTCCGGAGCGGCCGGACTGCTGACGATGCTCGCGATCCGCTCCACCACCCGCCTGCGCGACGACGTGGCGATGGGTTTCGTGCTCAGCGTCTTCTTCGGGCTCGGCGTCGCCGTCCTCGGGATGGTCCAGAAAATGCCGGGCGCGAACGCCGCCGGCCTCGAATCGTTCATCTACGGGAAAACCGCCTCGATGGTGCTTCAGGATGCCGTCCTCATCGGTGCCGCCGCCGTCGTCATCAGCGTGATGGCACTCCTGTTCAAAAAGGAAT